>CAMJHI010000005.1 GCA_946405475.1 uncultured Clostridia bacterium | reverse complement strand
CCTGTTCGATATCGCCGCCTCCGCGCTGGGACTGATCCTGCTCAGCCCGTTCATGCTTGTCACGGCGCTGGCCGTTCATTTTTACGACGGCGGCCCGGCCATCTACAAGCAGAAGCGCCTGACGAAGGACGGCAGGGTGTTTGAGATCTATAAGTTCCGCTCCATGCGCGTGGATGCGGAAAAAGACGGCGTGGCGCGCTTTTCCACGGGCGACAACGACGACCGTATCACACCCATCGGCAAACTCATCCGCAAGGTCAGGTTCGATGAGCTGCCTCAGCTCTGGAACATCCTGCGCGGGGATATGAGCATTGTCGGCCCCCGGCCGGAACGCCCGGAGATCGCGGCGCAGTTTTATGAATACCTGCCCTCGTTCCAGCTTCGGCTTCAGGTGAAGGCCGGGCTGACCGGTTACGCGCAGGTGTACGGCCGCTACAATTCCGACCCGTATGAAAAGCTGGAATTCGATTTGCTGTACATCAACAACATGAGCGTTCTGACCGACCTGATGCTGATGTTCGCCACGGCGGCGATCCTGTTTTCGCGCAACAGCACGCAGGGCTTCACGGACGCTCGTGAGAATCTTTCGAGCGAAGAAATAAAAGATTACGATGCGCTTGAGGAGAAAGCAGAAACAGAAGCTGAGACTGAAACTGAAACGTAAATATAGTACGGTGTGTTTCTATCCATACGACTTGATGCTTCGAGAAAGAAACGGTGAACCGAACCATGAACATTATCATTCACAGTGACGAATATTATCCGACCGCGCAGGCGTGCGCTTACCGCATGCAGGTGCTCACGGATGCTTTCGTGCGCGCCGGCAACAGGGTGACGGTGATCACAAGCGCCGACAACAAACGAAGCGGCGCAGCGGATCCCGCGGCCCGGCCGGAGCGGATCCTCTATTCCCCCGCGGTACGCATGAAGAAAAAAACGACCGTGATGCGCCTGCTCAACAACCTTTCCTTTGCCTTCACGTCGGTGTTTACGGCGGCGAAGGCAGGCAGGGCCGACGTGGTCATCACAACGTCGCCGCCCGCCCTGCTCGGCGTTTCGGGCTGGCTGATCGCAAAGCTCAAGCACGCCAAGCTCGTTTATGACGTGCGCGACATCTGGCCGGACGTTGCGCTGGAAATGGGCAGCTTTGAAAAAGACAGCCTGTACTGTAAGCTGTTCACCAAAGTGACCGGCTTTCTGTATAAGCATGCCGACCTGATCACGACGGTCACGCCCGGCAAGGTGGTCAAGCTGGATGGCTATGCGCGTCAGCGCGATAAGCGGCGGCCCGATAAAGTGCGGCTGGTGCAAAACGGGTTTGACGAATCCATTCTCGATTCCGCCTTCGATCAGGAGGTCGTGGATCGGTTCGGGCTCGACAAAACGTTCACCTGCGTTTATATCGGCAACATCGGTCTGGCGCAGGGGCTCGGCGTGCTGCTGGATCTGGCGGCCGCCACGAAGCACCGGGAGGTGCAGTTCCTCTTTTTCGGCAAGGGCGCCGAGAAGGAGGCGCTGGAACAGCGAGCGGCTGACGAGGGGCTGACCAACGTCAGGTTCTGCGGCGTGCTGGATCATGAAAAGGTCTTTTCGGTGCTTTCCCGCGCCAAGATCAGCCTGATCCCGCTGAAAAGCGGCAAGATGACGGATTCCGTGCCGACCAAAGCCTTTGAGGCGCTGGGCATCGGGTGCCCCGTGCTGCTGCTGGCGGCGGGCGACGCCGAGAGCCTGATCGAAGAAACCGGGTTCGGCGCCTGCGTTTCGCCGGATCGGCCGCAGGAGCTTCCCGCGGTGTTCGACGAAATGGTCGACCGCTATGCCGCCTACGAAGCGCGCCGGGAGCAGGCGACCCGCCTGGTGCGCGAAAAATATTCCCGGCAGGCCGCGGCCGCCGCTTTTGAAAAAGAGCTGCACACGCTTTGCGGCAAATGATCGCAGGGTTTATCCTGTACTGACATTACTACGAAAAGGAGCCATAGATCATGGTAAACGTAATTGGTTTGGGCTACATCGGGCTGCCGACAGCGCTGATGCTGGCTTCTCACGGTGTCGAAGTCGTCGGCACGGATTATAACGCGCAGCTGGTCGAAACGCTGCAGGCGGGAAAAACGACGTTTGAAGAAAAGGGGCTGGATGAGCTGTTCCAACAGGCTCTTTCGGCCGGGATCCGGTTCACCACCGAATACCAGACCACGGACACCTACATCGTGTCCGTGCCGACGCCTTACGACAAATTCAGCAAAAAAGTCGACCCCGGCTACGTGGTGGCGGCTGTGAAGCAGGTGATTCAGGTCTGCCCGGACAGCGCGACGGTGGTGATCGAATCCACGGTCTCGCCCGGTACGATCGAAAAATACGTGCGTCCCGAGGTCAAAGCGGCCTGCGCCGAAACGGGCAAGGAGATCCGTCTGGTGCACGCGCCCGAGCGCATCATTCCCGGCAACATGCTGTTTGAGCTGATTCACAACAACCGCACCATCGGCGCGGATGACAGGGAAACCGGCGAGGCGATCAAACAGATGTACGCCTCCTTCTGCGAAGGTGAGATCGTCGTCACCGATATCCAGACGGCGGAAATGACCAAGGTGGTCGAAAACACCTTCCGCGCGGTCAACATCGCGTTTGCCAACGAGCTGGCAAAAATCTGCCGTTATGACAATATGGACGTCTACGAGATCATCCGCATCTGCAACATGCACCCGCGTGTCAACATCCTCAACCCGGGTCCCGGCGTGGGCGGTCACTGCATTTCCGTGGATCCGTGGTTTTTGGTGGGCGATTACCCCGGTCTTGCGCGGGTGATCGACGAATCCATGAAAACGAACGACGGCATGCCCGATTTTGTGCTCAACCGCATTTATGAGATCATGCAGGAAAAGGGCATGACCGATCTCACGCGCGTGGGGCTTTACGGCCTGACCTATAAAGAAAACGTCGACGACTGCCGCGAATCGCCGACTTTGCAGCTTCTCGAAAGTCAGAAGCGCCATCTTGCGCCGGGTCTGAAGGTTTACGACCCGTTCGTTCGCAGCGATATCGCGGAGAATCAGGTCCACGATCTGGATGAATTCCTTGACAGCGTCGATTTTGTGGTGCTCATGGTCAAGCATGACGAGATCAAAGAAAACATGAACAAGCTCGCCGGAAAAATCGTTCTGGATTGTCACAACATCTGCCCGCTTCCCGGGGTTTACCATATCTGAACGCTGAACGATCCGGCAGGAGGTGAAAACGATGGGCAGACTGTCCCTGTATTATCACACGATTCGCACGATGCGGCCTGTCCAGGTGTTTTCCCGCGTGCAGAAAAAGCTGGGTCTGTCGTGTTCTCTGGGCGTCACACCAGCCGAGTCGTTTTCGGCTGTGCGGGCGGTGTTCAGCCCGCCCGAGCTTGATTTCGACCCTGTCTTTCTGGCGCGCTTCCCGGCGGAAGAGCTGATGCAGGATCAGCTGACGATTCTGCACGAAACGGTGGCATTCGACTGGAAATCCCCCTGGCAGTTTGCCGACAAGTCCGCCCTGTGGAATTATAACCTGCACTATTTTGAATATCTGTTTTCGCTGCTGCACGCCTGGAAGAGCAGCGGCGATATTCGCTATTTCGACAAAACGGTCGAAATGATCACCGGTTGGATCGGCGCGAACCCCAAGGGCACGCAGCCCGCGTGGGCGCCGTTCACCACGGCGCTGCGTATCGTGACGTGGATCAGTTACTACGCCTGCGCCGGTGAAGCCCTGCCGGACGAGACCCGAACCGCCTTTTTGCATTCGCTGCACGAGCAGTATCGGCATCTGGCCGCGCATCTGGAAAAGGACGTGCTCGGCAACCACTATTTTGAAGATCTGAAAAGCCTTGTGCTGGCGTCGCTCTTTTTCGACGATCAGCCGGTGCTGGAACGGGCGCTCGCCCTTTTGAAAGAAGAATGCCGGGAGGAGATCCTGCCCGACGGCATGCATTTTGAACTCAGCCCCATGTATCACAAGATCGTGTTCGAGGGGCTGCTGCGCGTCACGGCAGCGCTGCGAAAAGCCGACCGGGCGCAAAGCGAGCTGGAAGCTTATCTGCCGGCCATGCTCAACGCCGCGTATTCGTTCGAGGAAGGACTTGACCGTCTGCCGCTGTTCAACGACTGCGGCAATAATGTGGCCAAAAGCCTTGCGGCGCTGATGCAGACTGCCGGAGCTTATTTCGGGCTGACGCCCCGTTTCTGCGGCCGGTTGGAGGCCGCCGGGTTCTATGTTTTTCAACGCACGGCGGGGGAGCGCCGCCTGAAATTGATCGTGGACGCCGGGCAGCCCGGCCCCGCCTATATCCCCGGCCACGCGCATTGCGACGCCATGAGCTATGAGCTGTTCTGTGACGGCGCGCCGGTGGCGGTCAATTGCGGCACCTACGCTTATCAGTGCCGGGAGCGCGCGTTTTACCGCGGCACCGCCGCGCACAACACGGTCATGGCGGATTCCACGGAGCAGAGCCAGTGCTGGAGCGCTTTCCGTCTGGCAAAGCGGAGCAGCACCAAGGTGCTCGACGTGACGGATTCGTCCATAAAAATGGAAATGACCGATCAGAACGGCCATCGCGTCGAGCGGTCGATCACACTCAGCGACGAAGGCCTGCTCGTCGAAGATCGGGCGGAAGGCCGGTCGCTCACCTCGTTCGTTCATCTGGCGCAGCCGCAGCAGTGGGGCGTTCAGGTCGTTCGGGGCAAGGTCGAACGCGGCAGTATGCCGTACGCGGTCGATTACGGTCAGACGGAAAGCGTCGATTGCGTGACGCTGCATGAAACCGACGCCGTCACCTATTCGCTGAAACCATCGCAGCCGCTGCCGGCCGCAGACCCGGTGCCGACCGCGTCCGCCTATCGCGGCTGTAAGCCGCTGGCATTTTTGAACGGCAGACTGATCCTGTATGCCAAGGGTCACCTCTGGTCGCCCGGGCATGACGGGCTGACGGAATGCGGCAACGTGTTCGGCGCGTCGTTCAAAGACAAATCGCGTCTGCTGGTCAGACTCTTCCGGCGGGAGCCGCGCGCCGCGTTCCCGATCGACGATCACAGAATGCTTCTGGCGGCGGATCGGCGGCTGTATCTGACCGATCTTGCTTTGCGTGAGACCCGGCCGGTTTTCACCGCGCGTGAGGGCTTTTCCAGCCCGCTCAACGTGCTGGCCACGCAGGGGCGCTGGCTGGCCGTGTGGGGCGATTACGGCTCCAATCCGAACCGCGAGGCCGTCTGCCTTTACGGGCTGAAGCCCGATCTGACGGTGGAAACCGTCTTCACCTTCGCGCCGGGGCAGATCCGCCACGTTCACAACGTCATTCCCTGCCTGTCCGGCGGTTATTACGTGTTCACCGGCGATCAGGAGCCGGAGGCCGGCATCTATCGGGCGGATCCCGATTTTCAGCAGTTGGAAAAAGTCAGGACCGGTCGGCAGCAATACCGCGCCGTGATCGGATTTGACACGCCGCAGGGTCTGCTGTATGCGACCGACGCGGTGAACGAAAAAAACTACGTCTATTTGCTGCGTCCCGGCAGCGAGCCCGAGGCAGTCTGCCCCATGAACGGCTCCTGCATTTACGGAACCTTTTACCATTACGCCTGCTATTTTGCCACAACGGTGGAGCCGGATGAAACCAACCGCGGCCCGCTTTCGTGGCTTTCGCGCAAGCGCGGCGCGGGCATTCTGTCTGACGAAACGGTGCTTGTCAGGATCGACGGCGATCTGCAGCCGCACGAGGTCCTCCGTTTCAAAAAAGATCTTTGGCCGATGAAGCTGCTGCAGTACGGCGCCATTCAGTTCCCCAACGGCACGGGGGATGCCCTGTGGTGCTATCCCGTCGCGGTCGTTCACCGGGACGGAACGGCCATGAGAATCGACGAAGAATAGGGGACGGCCATGAATATTCTGGTTTTGGCAAGTGAATACCCTCATGAAAAAGATACGAACGCCGACCGCACGAAGATCGTCGGCAGCTTTGCCCGTGAATGGGTGCGGCAGGGTCACCGCGTTGTCGTGATCGTGGATTCTTCCACCTTCCCCGCGGTGTATTACGCGGCCGCCAACCGGCTGAAAAGGCTGCTGACACGCTCCTTTGACGTGTCCCGGGCGCCCGACCGGCTCTGGACAAAGCGCTTTCGTTACGACGATCATGGCGTCACGGTAGAGAACCTGCCGATGGTGAAATATATCCCGCACGGCCGGTTTTCCAAAGCGGTGATCCGCAAACAGCTCGACACGATCCTGGATCTGCTCGCGGAGCTGGATTTTCGCCCGGACGTTGTGACCGGGCACTGGGTCAATCCGCAGCTCATGCTTGTGCCCGCCTTGGCCGAGCATTATCAGGCGAAGTCGGCGTTTGTTTTCCACGCGGATTATACCAAAGAGATCTGCGATAAATTCAACGCGCAGCAGTATCTTGACCGGATCGATCACGTCGGCTTTCGTTCGCGTTCGGCTGCTCAGGCGGCCGGGGCGTATCTTCGCCTTCGTCAGGAGCCGTTTATTGCGGCCTCCGGCATTCCCGATCAGTTCATCGCGCAGCACGGCGAATTGCCGCGGCGTGACTTTGCTTCGCCGCGGCTCAGGCTGATCACGGCCGCGCGGTTGGTCGAATATAAAAAGATCGACGCGATCATCGAGGCGGCGGCCAGACAGCTTGATCAGGGCTTTGAGCTGATCATTGCGGGGGACGGCCCGCTGAAAGAAAAGCTGCAGGCGCACGCTCAGGCTCACCGCGTTGCCGAAAACGTGAAGCTCATCGGGCAGATCTCGCGGGAAGAGCTGCAGGAACGCATGCGCACCAGCGACGTTTTCGTGCTCATCAGCAAGCGGGAGACCTTCGGTCTCGTCTACATCGAAGCCATGCTGCACGGCTGTCTGGTGATCGCTTCCCGCTTCGGCGGCGTTGACGGCATCATCGAGGACGGCGTCAACGGCTTTCTGTGTGAGGAGGGCAACGCCGCGGCGCTGGCCGAAACGTTCGGCAGGATCGCCCGTATGACGGCGGCCGAAAAACAACAAATGTCCGCCGCCGCGCACGACACCGCGCTTCAGTACAGCGACAGTCTGGCGGCCCGCCGCTATCTCGACCACGCGGTCGGTCAACCCATCGAAGCGAAAGGAGAGTAAGCAGTATGAACCCGGTACGGCTGATGAAAACGCTTGCGTTTCCGGTCATCGCCCTGCTCGTCGTGTTCGGCACGCACAGCAGCCTGTTTGCCTATGCCGCGCTGGGTCTTTCCGCTGTTTACCTGGTCATGGCCGGGGTCGATGAAGCGCTGTATCTGCTGGCTTTTCTGCTGAATATGGCCAACATCTTCAAACCGGGGCCGGACAGCACCTCCTTTTATACCTATCTTATTTTTTTGTATGTCCTGCGAGTGATCCTTCAAAAACGGCAGCTTGAGCCGCTTATTTTGCTGTTTGCCGCTTATCTGGTCATCATCCAGATCGTCAATCAGAACATCGACGCGCTGAAAACCATCAAGCTGATCGTTTATATGCTCCTGATCAGCTATGTGATGAACAACAAGGAAACCTTCCGGATGGACCGCGTTCTGGCGTTTTACGTGGCCGGGGTGCTGCTGGCCTCTGTGGTCACGTATCTGGATTCCGACTTTTTCCGGATCTCAGCGCTGTCGCTCACCAAACAGCTCGGCCGATCCTATGGTTACGGAGACGTTGCCCGGTTTTCCGGTCTGGACACCGACCCGAACTATTATTCCGTCGCCGTGATCATTTCCATGTGCATCGTCGTGCTGTTTTATCACAAGAAAAAAATCAACGCGGTGTTGATGATCGCCATTTTGTCGGGGCTGTTTTCGTTTGTGATCCAGACCTACAGCAAATCGGCTTTTCTGATGTCGGCGCTGCCGATTGTTGTTTTGCTTTACGGCAACACCAAAGCCAAGCGAAAAGGCATGCAGATCTTTTTTGTTGTGCTGCTGGGCGCGGTTGGCCTGTACATGCTTTCGGGAAAAGCGAACTTTTTGGACATCATCATGACGCGGTTCTCCGTCGGGAAGACCGACGTCGGCTCGCTGACCACGGGTCGCTCTGTGATCTGGAACCAGTATTTCAACGATTTCAGGGAGCATATTCTCCGGCTTTTCTTCGGCGTCGGCGTCAGCTCCCCGTTCGCCCGTTCCCACGCCGCTCACAATACTTATATCGAAATGCTGCATTCGGTTGGCGTTATCGGCAGCATGCTGTTTCTCGTTTCGCTGCGCACGCCGATCCGCGCGACGAAAGTCAGGAAGAATCTGTTGAACTACAGCATTGGCTTCTGTATTTTCGTGATGTATTTCTTCCTGAGCGAGATGTATTACTACGATTCCGTGTTCCATCTGCTCATTGCCAAAATCGTGTTTGATATGGATTTCGATTTCAGCGGCGCGTCGGCGCCGAAAAAACTGATCATCGGCGACGCGTCGCCTCTGGCGGCGAAAAATCCGTTCCGCCCGCGGGCGGCGGAGCCGGTGACCGCTGTGGAAAGGGGTCATTGAATGCGCATCGGTTTTCTGTTGGACGGCTTCACCGGCGGCGGCATCGCAAGGGCGGTTTCCATCGTCGGCAACCGGCTGCAGCAGTCGGCGTCGTTTGACGTGTTTGCTTTGGCTTATTCTCAAAACGGCAAGCCGGATATTTACGATATTTCGTTTCCCTGCACCTATCTCTATCCCCGGTCAGTCTCGCTGCGCAAGGCGATCGTCAAAGAAAAATATCTGTCGAACGTGTTTTCGTTTATCAAAGAAAACCGTCTGGACGTGATCATTGCCTGCGGCGTTCAGTTTTATCCGGTCGCAACCTTTGCCGCCAGAAAATGCGGGATCAAATCGGTCTGCTGGGAGCATACCAGTCCCTACCAGACCGAGGATTTCCGATTGGAAGGCTTTTCCCGTCGTCTGGGCGCGAAAACGTCGGACTGCAACGTCGTACTGTCCCGGCAGGGGCTTGACGTTTACAACGAATGGTTCCCGCGTTCCCATAACGTGCATATCTACAATCCGCTCGACCCGGCGCTGGAGGATCGCCCGGCGCATTACCGGGCGGACAGTCGAAAAATCGTCAGCGTCGGCCGGCTGTCCGTGCCGAAGGATTTCGGCCGGCTGCTGCGCCTTGCGCGGGCGGTGTTCGATGAGATCCCGGATTGGAGCTGGGATATTTACGGCGAAGGGCCGATGCGCGGGCAGTTGGAAGCAACGATCCGCGAACTGAATTTGCAGGAGCTGGTGTGCCTGAAGGGGCAGGTGAGCGACCTGTACGACCGTTACGGCGACTACGCGTTCATGGTGATGACCTCAAAATACGAGGGCTTTCCGATGACGCTGCTCGAGGGGGCGGCGTGTTCGCTGCCGCTCGTGGCGTTTGACGTGGCCACCGGCCCGAAGGAGATCATCACGGATGGAAAAAACGGTTTCATTTGTGATCCGAAGGATGATGCGGCAATGATCGACCGCATCAAACGGCTGATCGCCGATCCGGCTTTGCGCAGCGCCATGTCCGAACAAAGCCGCGCCACGGTTCAGGGCTTTCACAGCGACGCTGTTGCCGAACAGTGGACGCAGGTGCTGACGGCGCTGGTTCGCTGACGCGGTCGATCGTTGCCATACTTTTCGTGTGATCGGTTAAGGAGTCTGAAATGAACGAAACAATCAGCATCGTTGTGCCCGTTTATAATCGGGCAGCGTATATCGGGAGCGCCGTGGAAAGCGTCCTTCAGCAGAGCTATGGCGATTGGGAGCTGATTCTGGTGGATGACGGTTCCACGGACGGCAGCGGATCGCTTTGTGAAAAACTGGCTGCGGCGGATGAGAGAGTGGCGGTATTCCATTCGGAAAACGGCGGCGTATCCCATGCAAGGAACCTTGGCCTGAGCCATGCCTGCGGAGAAAACGTCATGTTTCTGGATGCGGACGACACCCTGCTGCCGGACGCGCTGCAGACGTTGGCCGCCTGCGCCGCGGACGCGGATCTTGTTGTCGGCGGCATACAGATGAGCGACGGACGGGTGTTCCGCGTGACGGAGCAGGAACGCAGCTATGAAAGCGCTGCGGAAACGGCGCAGCATTTTGACTCGCTGTTTGCCAACGCCTTTTACAGCAGTCCCTGCAGCAAGCTTTACCGCCGGAAAGCCATCACGGCAAGGTTTTCCGAAACCGATTCCTACGGCGAAGATGTGCTGTTCAATCTCGATTTTTTGGAATCATGCGGCCGGATCCGCGTGATCCCGCAGGTTATCTACTATTATCGGCTGGACGTCGGCGATTCGCTGACAAAAGCGTTTGTGCCGCAGATCGACCGGTTCCTTTCGCGGATGTTTGACCGCGTGTTTGCGGTCATCGGCGACACGCCCCTGATACGTCGCACGATGTCCTACAGCCTGATGGATAAGCTTTTGACGCAAACCATTCGTTTGATGCACAGCGGCAAATCCTTTGCGGAAAAACACGCCCTCATCAAAGCGTGGAGCAGCAATCAGATCCTGAATGACGAGCGGATCGATCCGGCCGGCTTGAAGAACGAAAAACACAGGATCATGCTTCACCTGTATCGAACGGGATGTATTCTGTGCATTATGATGTTATGTCGATAAGGAGATGGGTGGAGATGACGCGGATCAAAAGACTGGTTGATTTCTTTTTGGCTGTGCTGCTGACGGTGCCGTCTTATCTGCTCGGCAAGCTGTGCTATGGCGGAAAGCATATCTGGCTGGTCGGGGAACGCCCCGGTCAGGCGCAGGACAACGGCTATCATTTTTTCAAATATATGTGCCAAAACCATCCGGAACAGCGAGTGTATTACGTCATCAAAAAGGATTCGCCCCAACGGCCCAGGGTGGAAGCGCTGGGCAGCGTCCTTGATTACGGCTCCCCGAAGCACTGGCTGATGTATTTCGGCTGCGAGGCGGTCGTTTCGGCGCATATTCTGAGCTTATTGCCCTGTGACAACTGGCGTTACAGGCGACTGGCCGCCAAGCTGAAGCAAAAGATCAAAAAAACGGTTTTTTTGCATCATGGCGTGACTTCCGCCGATATTAAAAGCCTGTACAAAGAGAAGACGCAGGTGGATCTGTTCACCTGCGGCGCGAAGCCGGAGTGTGACTACGTACAGAAGCAATTCCATTATCAGAATAACGAGGTCGTTTACACGGGCTTCGCAAGGTACGACGCGCTGCATGATTTCACCGTAAAAAAACAGATCCTGATCATGCCCACCTGGCGGACCTGGCTGCTCAAGGAGAACGATCTGCCCAACAGCGAGTATATCACGGAGTGGAACCGGGTCATCTCCGACCGTTCCCTCATTCAGGCCGCGGCGGACAAAGGCTATCACATCGTGTTTTATCCGCATAACCAGATGCAGTTTGCGCGTGACCTGTTTCGATCCGTCGACGATAATCTTGTGATCGCCGATGAAGAGCATTATGACGTGCAAACCCTGCTGAAAGAATCCGCCCTTCTGATCACGGATTTTTCCAGTGTGTTTTTCGATTTTGCCTATATGAGAAAACCGGTTCTGTTTTTCCATTTTGACAAGGAGCGGCACGCCGCGGAGCACTATCAGAAAGGCTATTTCGATTATGAGCGGGACGGGTTCGGCAAGGTGGCCTATACGGCGCCGGAGCTGATCGAAAACGTCAAGGAAATGCTCCAAACGCAGGTCGTGCTCAGCGAGGAATACAGCAGGCGGATCGATCGCTTCTTCCCGCTTTATGACGAGCACAATTGTGAAAGGATTTATGAAGCGATCTGTAAAATGCTTCAAAAAACAGTTGAATGACCGAGCCATATCAAACGAATGAGGAGGGAACAACACCATGGCAAACAACGATTGTTCGCTTGAAAAAGGTCTCATATCCGTGATTATGGGCAATTACAACACGCCGGTAAACTATTTGCGCGAAGCCATCGACAGCGTGCTGGCGCAGACTTATTCCAATTTTGAATTCATCATTGTGGACGATTGTTCCACGGATGATTCCTGTGCGGCCATTGAGAGCTATACGGATCCCAGGATCCGATTGATCCGGAATGAAAAGAATCTCGGCCTGGCCGCCTCCATGAACAGGGCGCTGGAGCTCTGCCGGGGAGAATACGTCGCGCGTATGGACTCGGACGACGTTTGCTTCCCGCAGCGGTTTGAAAAGCAAGTGGCCTATATGGAACAGAATCCGGATGTTATCCTGTGCGGTTCCTATGTTCGGTTTATCGATGAAAACGGCGATTCTCCCAGAGGCGAATGGCGGGTGAAATTCACGCATGATCCCGACGTGTATCGTATCCACCTGTTGTTTTCCAATCATCCGCTGATCGTTCATCCGAGCTGGATGATGAACAACCGGCTTTTGCAGGAGCATCATATCCGCTATCATGAACCGTACAAATACGCGCAGGATTATTCGATGCTCGTGCGATGCTCCCATTACGGAAAGTGTGATATCTGCCCCGAGGTCCTGCTCAAGTACCGCACGCACGGCAATCAGGTCAGCTCTCAGCATAAAGCCGAGCAGATAAAATATGATTATCAGATCATTCAGGATCAGCTCGACGAGCTGCATCTTGTTTTGCCGGAGGAGATCAGGGACCTGCATCTTCGGTATCTGCAGGTGAAAAAGCCGTATGATAAGCGGTTGAGACGGTGGCTGTGTCAGATCATCAAAGCCAATCGGAAATACGGCGTGTACAACCAGACAAAGCTCTGTCTGATCATTATGCGCAGATGGGCCCGGATCTGCCTTGAACGGATCCTGGGAAAATAATGCCGGCAAGTGATAGACCCTTTCCTTCAGATTGGAGGGACTTATCATGAACCGCAACAAATCGTTCAAGCACCTGCTGCTGCGCAGCGGGCCGAGGTGCTGCAGTCGCTCGCCGGAGAGAAGGTGAACCGATATAGCTGTCAAAAAGGTTTTTCGGGAAATCGTCAAAAAGCTGAACATCTTTTTTGATTTTTCCGTGGAAGCCGTGAAATTCTGCGTTTTGTATCCGTTTTCACTGCGTTACCGCAAGCGTAAGCTCTGGCTGGTTTCGGAACGCGGCATGGACGCGCGTGACAACGGCTACCATATGTTCCGATATATCCGGGAGCACGATCCATCACGCGAGGTCTATTACGTGATCGCCAAAGACTCTGCTGACCGAAAAAAAGTGGAGCCCTTCGGCAACGTGATCGACTACGGCTCGATCAGGCATTATCTGATGTTCCTGGCGGCCGACGTGCTGATCAGCACGCATATCATGGGCTTTTCCCCCAACCGGAACTTTTACACCACGCTGATCAAACGGATCCCCCTGCACGGCAAAACGGTGTTTTTGCAGCACGGCATCATCTATTCCGATCTCAGGCAGCTCTATGCCGAAAACACCCATGCAGATCTTTTCATTTGCGGCGCCAAGCAGGAATATGACTATATCCGCGAGACCTTCGGGTATAAACATGACGAGGTGAAATACACCGGGCTGGCTCGGTATGACAATCTGTATGATTGCAAGCTGAAACGGCAGATCCTCATCATGCCGACCTGGCGGCGAAAGCTCGCCGATATGGTCAAACGCGGTCAATCCATCGCAGGCACCGATTACGTCAGGCGCTGGAACGGCCTTCTCAACGATCCGCGCCTGCTCAAAGCGGCGGAAGAACACGAGGTCGGGATCGTTTTTTACCCGCACTACGAAATGCAAAAGCATATTGAGCTGTTTTCTTCACCGAGCCAAAACGTCGTTATCGCGGATTTCGATCATTACGACGTGCAGCAGCTTTTGAAGGAATCCGCGCTGCTCATCACCGACTCTTCCAGCGTGCATTTCGATTTTGCCTACATGAAAAAGCCTTGCCTGTATTATCAGTTCGACTGGCAGGATTTTCTGGCCAATCACTATGCCAAAGGATATTACGACCACCGGACGATGGGCTTCGGCGAAGTGACCGATGATGAAGCCGAGCTGGTCGAGCTGGTGATCGGCTACATCGAAACCGACTTCCGGGAAAAGGAAGAATATCAGCGGCGGGTGGAGGCGTTCTTCACGCTGCGCGATCAAAACAACTGCCGCAGGATCTATGAGGAGATCATTCGATTGGAACGTCAATGATCGGTTCGTCAGACCCGTAACACAGAACAGAACCGACAGGAGGGAATTATCATAAACCGCGAAGAAATCGTTAAAGTACCTGTTGCGGCGCCGCAGGAAGGCGACGCCCCCGTTTCCACCATGCAGTATTACATGGATTACGCCCCCTTTGCCATCAAGATGACCGGCGTCACCAAAGAGTACCGCCTCGGTCAGTTCGGCAAGGGGACGCTGACGAAGGATATCCAGAGCTGGTGGGCCAAAAAGCGTGGCAAGGACGATCCGAACGTGAAGCTCGAAAACGTGGGCCGCATGATCGGCAAGGATCGTTTTATGGCGCTCAACGGCATCGATCTTGAAATCAAGCACGGCGAAACCGTCGGGCTCATCGGTGCGAACGGCGCGGGCAAATCCACGCTGCTCAAGCTGCTGTCCCGCGTGACGGGGCCGACCGACGGCTCGATCGAAATCTACGGCCGCATTGCTTCCATGCTCGAGGTCGGCACCGGCTTTCAGGGCGACCTGACCGGGCGGGAAAACATCTATCTCAACGGCACCATTCTCGGCATGACCAAGAGTGAGATCGACAAAAAGATGGACGCGATCATCGAGTTTTCGGAAATCGGTCGTCACATCGACACCCCCGTGAAGCGCTATTCCTCGGGCATGTACGTGAAGCTGGCCTTTTCCGTTGCCGCCAACCTTGACGCCGAGATCATGATCATGGATGAGGTGCTGGCTGTCGGCGATATGGCGTTCCAGAAAAAGTGCATCGAAAAAATGCGCGGCATCGGCGAAGAGCACGGCAAAACGATCCTGTACGTTTCGCATAACATGGATACGATCAAGCGCCTGTGCGACCGGTGCATCGTGCTCAATCAGGGGCAGGTCATTTTTGACGGCTCCGCCAACGAGGCGATCAATCTGTATATGGGCAAGAGCCGGTCGTTCTCGCACCATTACGAATACCCCGAATCCAGCCACAAGCGCTCGCGCTTCCGCAAGGTCGTGATCGAATCGGCCGATTTTCCGCAGGAGTACAGCGGGCAGGTGTTTGAAAACGAACCGATCGGGTTCCAGATCGGGGTGAGGGGTCTGGCCGACATTGCGGAAATGTACCTGCGCATCGAGGTCGTCAATTCCCTGAGCACGGTGGTCGGCATGATGGTTTCCGAGCAGAGCGTTCAGATTCAGAAGAACGAAACCATCGGCGTCAGCGTTAAAATGGACAGCGCGCATCTGGCGCCCGGCAATTATCGCGCCAATATCATTGCCGAAGCGTTTACGGAATCCGGCGAAAAGATGGTGCTCGACACGGTGGACGGCGCGTTCACCTTTGAAGTCGCATACAATTCCGAAGGTATTACCGAGCAGCACGCGCACTGGTTTGCGGATTGGAACAGCAACGTCAGGCTGAACCCGCTGCAGATTTCCGAGATCTGAGGTGAGAGCATGGAGAAAAAAACGACACAGGCACTATATCATACGGTCATTGAACCGAAAAAACTGCTGCATCTGAACATCGGCGAGATCTGGCGTTATCGCGACCTGACCTGGCTGTTCGTCAAAAAGGATTTTACGCTCATTTACAAGCAGACGATCCTCGGACCGCTCTGGCTGTTCCTCAACCCGCTGCTCACCACGCTGATCTACACCGTTGTGTTCGGCGGCATCGCCAACATTTCCACCAACGGCGTGCCCAAGGTGCTGTTCTATATGGCGGGCAACGCCCTGTGGTCGTTCTTTTCCGACGCGATCAGCAAAACGGCCACCACCTTCCGCGACAACGCGCAGGTGTTCGGCAAAATCTATTTTCCTCGTCTGACCCGCCCGATTTCCATCGTGATTTTCATGGGCATCAACCTTGCCCTTCAGCTGGCGATGTTCCTGCCGTTCTGGCTGTTTTATCTGATCCGCGGCGACGTGCACCCGCACTGGGGACTCATCTGGCTGCTGCCGGTCATCATCGTTTTCATGGCGGCTATGGCGCTGGGCTGCGGCATCATCGTCAGCTCCGTCACCACGAAATACCGTGACCTGACCATCGCCGTCACCTTCGGCGTGAAGCTGTGGATGTACGCCACGCCCGTGGTGTACCCGATGGCGACCATCGAAAACGAGCTGCTGCGCAAGGTGATCCTGATCAACCCCGTCACACAGCCCATGGAGCTGTTCCGTTACGTGCTCTTCGGCGAGGGCGATCTCAGCGCCGTCGGGCTGCTCTGGTCGGCGGTTTTCGCCGTGGTGATCGCCATTGTCGGCATGATGTATTTCAACAAAGTGGAAAAAACGTTTATGGACACGATTTAACAAAAAGAATCAGCCGCCGCGCTCAAGGTCATGAGCAGCGGCGGCTTGTTTTTTTATGGCTGTCGACCCCGTGAGCGACATGAGACGGCGCAAAAAGCCCTGCCGGGCGGCAGGGCGGGGGATCGGCCGTTACAGCTTTGCCGAAAAAACGGCGTATGTGTTCTGCAGGGTGCCGGTTTCATCCGTGACCTCGAGCGTCACCGTGTGCGGGTCGTCCGCCCGGATCGTGACGCTCCAGTTCGCCTGCAGCTTCACGCCGTTGGCGGAATAGTAAAACCTGTCGGCGTCGATCATGCGAAACAGATAGAGACCGTCGTCGCCCGGCTCGGTCAGCGGGGCTACGCGGCTTTCGCCCGTCTTCACTTTTGCGGCGGTCGCCGTGCCCCAAAGGGTGGTTTTCCGGTTGGCCTGCGTGTCCGGCAGGATCCACACGTCCGCATCCTTGACTTCATTGATGAAGGTGACGGTTCCCTGTTTGTTGCTGGTCATATTGTTTGGCTCCTTTGTCTGACAGCTGCCCAAAAGCAGCAGGGTAAAAAGGCACGCAACGATCAAAACCGCTTGTTTCATGCCGTATTCTCCTTTTGTCAAGATTACGCCCTTGTGTCCGGGCTGCGGATCACGATGCCCAGGCTGCACGCTTCGGAAACCAGCTCCGTTCGCGTGCGGAACCCGGTTTTTTCCAGCAGGTGCTGGATGTGGCTTTTGACCGTCGCCACGGAAATGCACAGCCGCTCGGCGATCATGGCGTTGCTGTCGCCGGTGGTCAGCTCCTTGAGGATATCCAGCTCGCGCTGGGTGAACGCGCGGTTGGTGGTGTTGCCGATGTGGGTCAGCGGCGTTTCATCGGGGTAGACGTGTTCGCCCGCCATGGTGCGTTCCATCACGGCGAGAATGCCGTCCTTCTGCCCGTCTTTATACCAGAACGAATCCACGCCGATTTTTCTGGCCCGTTCCAGCCAGGAGTATTCCGGCATGGAGGTGACGATGATGATTTTGATGTGCGGAAACTCTTTTTTGATCTCTTCGGCGGCGTCCAGACCGCTGTGACCCAACTGGGTCAGCACGTCCATCAGGATCAGATCGACCGAGCCGTTGCGGCAAACGGAAAGCGCGGCGGCCGCGTTGGCGACCGACAGCAGGTGATGAAACTGCTCGCTGGATCGAATATAGATCTCAAACAGCTCGCGCGGCATATCCTGATCTTCCACGATCAACACGTTGTAAGCGATGGCAAACGCCTCCCTTGTCCGGCTTTATCACGGCTATTTTACAATACAACGCCAAAGCGCGCATCAGCCGATCGGCTGAATTTTCACCCGTTTTTCGGAAAATGCAGCGAAAGCGTGAACGCTTTGTCGGCTTTGGCCCGAATAAAAGCGCCCTGTTCCCCGGCAAGCAGCGCCAGATTGGCCAGCCCGCCGACGAAGTTCACGTCCCCCGCCGTTACGTTTCCGCCGTTGATGAAATCACAGCAAAGGGTCGTTTCGTCCTCGGTGAAGGCGATTTCAAGCGTTTTCGCTTCGGCGTGCTTGGCGGCGTTGATCACGGCCTCCTGCGCGGCGGTGAAAAACAGGGCGCGCTGTTTTTCCGTCAGGGCAGGGGGCACGTCGCCCGACCAGATCAGGCCGATCCCCAGCGCGTCGGCCAGCTCATGCACGCGCGTCACGGCCTTTTGATCCTGCGTGTCGTCCGCCTGCATACAAAGCAGCAGCGCGTTTTGTTCCCAGAGCGAAAAAATGCGGTTGAGCGCCTGCGTATCGTCTTTTTCGGCCGCCATGGTGGAAAGCATCAGCCGGTTCATTTCGTCGTGGATATTGACCTTGGCCTGCAAAATTTCCTGCCGTCGCACGGCGTCCTCCATGATCAGGCTGTATTCCTGCAGCCTTCGCTTCAGCCGCGACAGTTCCGCCTTATCCTGTTCCAGCGCCTGCGTTTTGGCGTATTCCGTCGTGATATCCGACGCGATCATTTCGTGCAGCCGTTCGCCGTCAAAGGTCATATCCCGACAGGCAAAGCGCCACACCCGGCCGTCAACGGTCAGAATGCCGCCCGAAGTCCGGTCATAAAAGGAATTGCCGTTGAGCAGGGGGCTGCCCGTCAGGGCGACGCACAGCCGGTTCATGCAGATGTTGGAAAACAGCACCCGCCCGTTGTCGTGCCAGCAGCACACGCCGCAGGGCATCTGATCCAGACACAGCTTGACCGCGGCGGGGGTGATGCTTCGTTTTCCGTTGCGGATGATGCGCACGAGCAGCGGCGCCGCTGCTGCCGTGAGCGCTGCCAGCGCCGTCGGCCAGCACAGCCAGGGCAGGCTGCCGAGCAGGCGGCTCAGGGCGGCGCATTCCGCCAACCCCGCCAGATGCAGGTCAAACAGCACCTGCCACAAAAGATAGGCGCAGCAAAGGGGGAACAGCGAAAGCGCGGCAAAGCCGAACTGCTTTTGCCGCACGGAAAGAGCGGCGGCGAAAATGCCGACTACGCACAGCAGCAGCGCCCAGAGGGAAAAGAAAGAGCGCGTCAGCTCGGGAAGCAGGGCAAGAGCCGTCATGCCGCATGCCCCCTTTCCGGCAGCGTGAAGGTCAGATACGTCACGCCGTCTTCCTCGAACCGCTCGGTCTGAATGCCGACGTCCGCCAGCTTCCGCTCCATGTCCTCGGGCAGAGCGGCCTTCAGGTTTTCCAGCGTCAGCTTGCACACCACGGTTTCGTGGGAAGACAGGTTCACAAAAACGCCGCGCAGCGCGGTCAGGTCGGCTCCCAGCAGCATGCCGAAGGCCTCAAACACCGCAAGCGCCGCCTCGGCGGGCACCGAACCGCTTGCCGTGTTGAGCAATTCGCCGGGAATACCGGCAACGTTCAGATAGCGCAGCACCTCCGCGACCGAAAGCCCCAATTCGCCTGCTTCGACCGTTCGGCTTTTATCGGAAAGCAGCATCAGGTTCGCGTAGCGCTTGATGAAGGCGCCGAACAGCGTGATCTGTCGGCAGCAATCTTCCCGCACCGCCGTGTCGGCGGAAAGCCTCGCCGTTTCGGCCAGGCGGGAGATCGCCCGCGACTGCCGCTCGGTGCGCTTGGCGATGGTGTCATAGAGCGCCGTGCGCTGCGCGATTTTCACCTGCTTTTCCGCCAGCTCGTTTTGCAGGCGGATCAGCTCGGCTTCCTGCGCAAGCCGCTCCTTGGCTTCCTCCAGCTCCTCGTTCAGCCGGTCCAGCTCCGTCAGATCGTCCTGCCAGAATCCGAAGCCGCCGGGCAGCTCCATTTTGTGCAAAACCGTGTGCTCGCCGTTCCGTGGGCCGTCCGGCGCGTGAAACTGTTCATCGGTCAGGGGAACGGCAGAGGCGGACGCGTAAACGGTGCGCCCGTTCCGATCCGTGATCCGCGCGGAAAGCGAAAGCGTCTGGAACAGCTTGCCGTAGCCCTTGTTGGTCGGGATCAGTCCTAACTGCATGCAGCATTCCAGCGTGGCCGCCACCGTCAGAATGAGCGCTTCGGGTAATTCGATGATATGCGAGCCGTTGACGGTCGGCATGTGTCCCGTGGCCAGCAGCGCGCTTTCGGCAATGCCCACGGCAAACGGGATCGCCGTGAGCCAGGCGTTTTTTCGGGCGGCGCTGATGCTGCACTTGAAGATGAGGATCAGGATCGCCGCCAGGTATATCACCGTCTGCCACGCGGTGATGATCGTGAACAGCCAGCCGTAAGTGTATTGCGTGTTCCAATCGACGAAGCCGGGCTGAAAGCCGAACACCTGCTGATGCAGGTCGTTCGTGAGAACCAGCAGGATAAACACGAAGGTGACCGCCGCGACCCAGTTCCATTTTTTTGCGATCCTCCGATCATTCTTGGGCGAAACAAGCAGGGCGGTGTAAAAGAAAAACAGGGGCAGCAAAAGCATGGGCACGTAATACAAATACCACGTGTGGCGTGCCAGCACCTCCACACCCGCGAAAACGCTGTATTTGACGCCGCGCAGCAGCAAAAGCAGCAGCGCTGACCAGGACAGCGCCTTCATCATCACCGTCACGCCGCCCGGGCGCGACAGGCGATAGGCATAATACAAAATCAGGCACACAGCAAGGAAGATCAGATAGAGCGAGGAAACGTTGCGGGTGGGGAACCGGTCCGGGATGATGCTCACGCACGGAATGATGTTCACCGCCAGCAGCAGGTAGTAAAGCGCCAGCCGCCTGAGCGTCGTTTTCACTTCGTTCAAATCGTTCCCTCCTTTCGCTTTCTGCCTGCGGCGCGGCCGCTGTTACCGGGCGGACGCGATGCCGAAAAAGGCCAGCGTCATATCGCGCACGGCGGCCAGCCACGCGCGCAGCAGCGCAAACGGGTCGGGCCGGTTCACCGGCTCGTCGGCTTGCCGTGCCGCTTCCGGCGTGACGCGGATGTTGTCCAGCAGCAAATCGGCGTTCGCGCCTTCCCACTGGAATCTGATCTGCCTGACCTGCGTCAGCCGGTCGTTCGTCAGTTTAAGACCGGAAAGCCCCAGCGGGCTCAACCGGTTCAGATCAAAGCTCACGCTGTGCCACGCGCCGTCGGCGGGGATCGTCACGCCAGAAAGCCCCGTTTCGCGGCAGACCGGCGTCAGGAAGTTGATCTTGTTCGTATAAAAGCGGATCCCGTTCAGGCGAACGGGCGCCTTACCGTTGTTTCTGACCTGCAGGCGCAGCGTGCCGTGATCGCTCCAGTCGGCGTCGACGTTGTCATAGCTTCCGTTCTTGTCGCCGACGTCCGGCGCGAGCGTGAACAGCGGCCTTTGCGCGGTGACGCGCAGCGCGCCGTTCCCTTCCGCTTTTTCTTCACTTTCAAGCGCGGCCGTGCAGCCGGTCGTTCGCCACGTGTCCACGTAACCGGAATCGCCGCAGCTTTTGAAGAACGTCATATCATCGCAATCCATCCAGGCGTTGTCAACGAAGGGGTGCTTCACGGCCGGGTCGCTGACGCCCGCCGGAGCGGCCGGCAGAAAGCGCTCGCCGCCGTAGGTGCTCCACAGATTGGCGCGTTCGCTCCAGCTTCCGGCGGCATAGGTCGCGGCCACAGGCTCGGGCACGTCCGGGCTGAACACGCGCACGGTGTCACGGCTGATGAGCTCGGCCTGCGCCGGGACGCAAACGCCGTCCGCGCCGCAGACGGCAAAGCCGCGCGGGGTCTTGCCCGCAAACTGCAGGCCGCTGCCGACGTTGTCAAAGGTCAGAAAAACGCTGCCGTCTTTTGCCGCGGCCTTGCGGCAGATCGGCGCGCAGGAGGGAGACTTTTTGCCGTAAACGAGGCTTTCCGCCAGGCGGAACATCCTCTCGCCGATCGGCTGCTTCGTCATGGGGTGGATCGCGCCCATTTCGTTGTAGGCCAGCGACAGGTCATAAATCGGCGTCATGGCGCGGCTGGTCGGGTCTTCGGCGGCCAGGTCGGTGAACACCTGATTGAACGCCGCAACGGCCGTCGGCCCCTGCCCGTAATCGTAGCACGCCAGTTGAGAAAAGATGAAGGGCAGCCGTTTGCCGTTATAGCGGAAGGCTTTGGTGTAGCTGTCCTGCAGCAGGTTGAAGCAATCGTGATAGTAGGCGGTGGATTTGCCGACGATGATCTCGGAGCAGCCCTGATACCAGATCACGCCCTGCGGTCGGAACCTTGTGAGCGGGGCGATGTTCGTGTTGTAAAGGTTCGTCATGTCAATGTGATAGACGCGCTCGGGATCGCTCCAGCGTTCCTCGCCGTAGTATTCGCCGTAGTCGGTCAGACGCTGTCTGACCGCGTCGTTTCCGTCAATGGCTTCGCGGCTCAGCCACGGCGCGATGCAGGAACCGCCCAGCGCCACGCTGAGTACGCCCACGGGCATTTGCAGCGCGGCCTGCAGCTTTTGGGCAAAAAAGTACGCCGCGGCGCTCATGCCGTAAACCTGTTTGTCGTCCGCTGCGAACCAGCGGCACAGGATCGCGTCGTTCTGCGGCAGGTAACGGTTCGGCTTTTCCTCCGCGGTGTAGGCGTTGGGCATGAGCAGCACACGGATATCCTTCGACCCGGTTTTGCCCTCGGCCTCCATCTGTTTGCCCTGCGGCGTTTGGTTCAGGGGGTATTCCATGTTGCTCTGCCCGGCGGAAAGCCACAGTTCGCCGAACGCCACGTTTTTCAGTTCGGCAAATTCCGTACCGTCGCAGCTCAGCCGGATCGTATAGCTCTCAAAGCTCCCGGCGGGCGAGGGGAACGACACGTCAAAGCGCCCGTCTTTTGCGGCGGCCGTGCCGCTTGTCACAAGACGCCCCGCGCCGTCGAACAATTCGGCCAGGATCGTGCCGCCCTGCGGCGCTTCCCCCGCCAGCACGGCGTCGGTGTTTCGCTGGAACAGCATATTATCCGCGTACACGTTGTACAGCCGTGCCGGAGCGGTGGCGGCAAACGCCGGGCTCGCGGTCGTTAACAGCAGGCAGAGACTCATCAGCAAAACCACACTTCTTTTCATATTATGACCTTCTTTCTGCTTCAACGGTGTTTTTCGATCCCGAAAACCCGTTGCTTGGAATGGTTCTTGAAAAAGCAAAGGAACTGTTATATAATGAACAAAACGTTTCGATGGGGTGAGCGCCATGAAAGAAAAATTCAAAAGCTTTACCGAAAAACACGCCGAGATCTGGAAATTCATTAAGTTTTCCTTCACGGGTGTGAGCACGTCACTGCTGGATCTTGTTGTTTTTTCGTTTTTGTTTTACGTCGTGTTCAAAAGCATGAACCAGACGCCGGTGACCGATAACGCCGTTCTGGCGTTCCTCGGCATCAAATACAAGGGCTATATGTTCGCCTACTTCATTTCCACCACCGTCAGCTACACCGCGTCCTACATCATGAACCGCAAGCTCACGTTCCACTCCAACTCAAACCTGCTGCTCTCGACCGTGCTGTTTGCGATCATGGTCATTTGCACCATCGTGTTCAGCACCTGGTTCGGCGGCTTCCTCGGCACGCTGATCAAAGACAGCGGCCATGAAAACGTGTTCACGGTTCTGCTCACCAAGCTGCTCGTCATGTTTGTTCCGATGATCTGGACCTATCCGCTGCAGCGCTTTGTGATCTACAAAAACAAGGCGGTTCCGACAGAAGAACAGGCCGAATAACCTCTTTTGCTTTTCAGGCAGTCTGCCAGTCGGCAGGCTGCTTTATTCTTTTTTGTTCTGTTTCAGGTCGACGCCCGCCAGCAGGCCGCACACGATCACCAGCGCCGCGCAGCCGATCGGCAGCGGGCGCAGCATGGTGTGATCCCGGAAAATCAGCACGGTGAAAACCATCGCCCACGCGGAATAGGTCACGTTCAGCGCCATCGCTTTGGCCGCGCCGATCGAGGTGATCGCGCGGTAATAGCAAAGGTAAGAGGCGGCGGCAAACAGCGCCGCGAGCGCCAGCAGGGCGAAAAAGCTTTTTTCAAGCGTTACTGCGGCGAAGGCGCGGCGGCTGATCAGAACGACCG
>CAMJHI010000004.1 GCA_946405475.1 uncultured Clostridia bacterium | reverse complement strand
CCCCAAAGAAAACGAATACAACTGGAAGCTCGTGTTCTGCGAAATGTATGCCGGCGGCAAATATGACACCAACAACGGCGGCAGCTACGAATACTCGCTCGGCCTCAACGGTCTGGGGCTTTGCGCCACGCAGTACGCGTCCGAATACATGGAAGCCGAGATCAAAACCGGCGGCTTCCGCTATTTCCTCACGTTCCGAAACGGCGAACCGGTGGGCGACATGCAAAAGGAGCCCTACGCCAAAAAAGACACGGGCACCCGCATCAAATGGAAGCCCGACCTGCAGGTGTTCACCGACATCGACGTGCCGCTGGATTACTATCAGTCCATGCTCAAGCGGCAGAGCGTTGTCAACGCGGGCGTTCGCTTCATTTTGCGCGATCAGGTCGGCAAGGGCTTTGACACGTATGAATACTGCTATGAAAACGGCATCAAGGATTACGTTGACGAGCTCGCCGGGGAAGACGCGATGACGCCCACGCAGGTGTGGCAGTGTGAGCGCGTCGGCCGCGACCGCGAGGATCAGAAGGATTACAAGCTCAAAATCAACGCGGCGCTGTGCTTTTCCAACAAGCGCCAGCTCAAGGAATACTATCACAACTCCTCCTGGCTCGAGCACGGCGGCGCGCCCGAAAAGGCGGCGAAGAGCGCTTTTGTTTCGCAGATCGACGCCTACCTCAAGCAAAACGGCAAATATACCAAGACCGATCCGAAGATCAGCTTTCAGGATATCGAGGACTGTCTGATCCTGGTCATTTCCTCGTTTTCCACCCAGACCTCTTACGAGAACCAGACCAAAAAATCCATCACCAACAAGTTTATTCAGGAGGCGATGACGGAGTTTTTCCGCCATCAGCTCGAGGTCTATTTCATCGAAAACAAGCTCGACGCCGAAAAGATCTGCGGGCAGGTGCTCATCAACATGCGCTCCCGCGTGCGCGCGGAATCGACCCGGCAAAACCTCAAAAAGAACCTGCAAAGCAGCAACGACATGGCCAACCGCGTGCAGAAATTCGTCGATTGCCGCAGCAAGGACGTCGACCAGCGCGAATTGTTCATCGTGGAGGGTGATTCGGCTCTGGGCGCGTGCAAGCAGTCGCGCGATTCCGAGTTTCAGGCGATCATCCCCGTGCGCGGCAAGATCCTCAACTGCCTGAAAAGCGAGTATGACCGCATTTTCAAAAGCGACATCATCACTGATCTCATCAAGGTGCTCGGCTGCGGGGTGGAGGTCAAGGGCGGCAAGAGCGCGAAGGATCTGTCCACCTTCAGTCTGGACAATCTGCGCTGGAACAAGGTCATCATCTGCACCGACGCCGACGTGGATGGCTTTCAGATCCGCACGCTGATCCTGACCATGATCTACCGCCTGATGCCCACGCTCATCGAAGAGGGTTACGTCTATATCGCGGAGTCGCCTTTATATGAAATCAATTATAAGGATGAAACGTGGTTTGCCTACACCGAGCGCGAAAAAACCGACGTGCTCGCCGAGCTGGAGGGCAAGCGTTACACCATCCAGCGCTCCAAAGGGCTTGGTGAAAACGACGCCGACATGATGTGGCTGACCACCATGAACCCCAAAACGCGCCGCCTGATCAAGATCGAGCCGGATATGGCGCAGAAGACCGCCGAGGTGTTCGATCTGCTTCTGGGCGATAACCTGGCCGGGCGCAAACAGCACATTGCCGACAACGGCCACTTATATTTAGACCTGACCGACGTCAGCTGAGGTGAATTATGGCTAAAAAAAGCAAACCGAACAAAGAATTTGTCGGCGAAGAGAACCCCAACGCTCACATTCTCGGCGCCGGCGAGGTCGTCAACCAGCGCATCACCGAAACGCTGGAGATCAACTATATGCCCTACGCCATGAGCGTGATCATGTCCCGCGCCATTCCCGAAATCGACGGGTTCAAGCCGGCGCACCGCAAGCTGCTCTACACCATGTATAAAATGGGGCTGCTCACCGGCGCGCGCGTCAAATCCGCCAACATCGTCGGGCGCACCATGCAGCTCAACCCCCACGGCGACGCCGCCATTTACGACACGATGGTGCGCCTGTCCCGCGGGTATGAGGCGCTGCTGCACCCGTTCGTCGATTCCAAGGGCAACTTCGGCAAGGCGTATTCGCGCGACATGATGTGGGCGGCCTCCCGTTACACCGAGGCCAAGCTCGAACCCATCTGCGCCGAATTGTTCGGGGATATCGATAAGGACACCGTCGATTTTGTCGACAACTATGACAATTCCATGAAGGAGCCGACCCTGCTGCCGGTGTCGTTCCCGAGCGTGCTGGTCAACGCCAACACGGGCATCGCTGTGGGCATGGCCAGCTCCATCTGCCCGTTCAACCTCAACGAGATCTGCCGCGTGACGCAGGAGCTGATCAAAGACAGCGACTACGACGTGGGCGAGATCATCAAGGCGCCCGATTTCATCGGCGGCGGGCAGATCATCTATAACCCCGTTGAAATGTATCACATCATTCACGAGGGGCGGGGCAGCGTGCGCGTGCGCGCCCGTTACCGTTACGACAAGTCCAACAACTGCATCGACGTCACCGAGATCCCGCCGACCACCACGGCGGAGGCGATCATTGAAAAAATGATCGAAAAATTCAAGGGCGGTTCTTTGAAAGAGATCAGCGACGTGCGCGACGAGACCGACAAAAAGGGCCTGAAGATCACCATCGATCTCAAGCGCGGCGTCGACCCGGACAAGCTCATGCTCAAGCTCTACAAGACCACGTCGATGGAGGATACGTTCTCCTGCAACTTTAACGTGCTCATCGGCGGCATGCCCCGCGTGCTGGGCGTGAAGGATCTGCTGCTGGAATGGATCGCGTTCCGCACCGAATGCGTGCGCCGCCGCATCTATTTTGAATTGAGCAAAAGCAAGGAACGCCTGCATCTGCTGGAAGGTCTGCAGAAGATCCTGCTGGATATCGACAAGGCTATCGCCATCATCCGCAACACCGACGAAGAAAAAGAAGTGGTCACCAACCTGATGATCGGCTTCGGCATCGACGAGGTGCAGGCGGAATACGTGGCGGAGATCAAGCTGCGTCACCTCAACCGCGAATATATCCTCAAGCACACCAAGGATATCGAAAACCTCAAAGACGCGATCCAGGATATGGAGGACATTCTCTCGCATCCGAACCGCGTGAAAAAGCTCATCATCAAAGAGCTTGACGCCGTGAGCAAAAAATACGGCAAGGAGCGCCGCAGCGAGATCGTTTATCAGGTCGAGCTGGAGGAGCTCAACGAAGAGCCGACCGTGTCCGACGAACCGGTGCACCTGTTCGTGTCGCAGCAGGGCTATTTCAAAAAGATCACGCCGCAGTCGCTGCGCATGAGCGGCGAACAGAAGGTGAAGGACGGCGACGCCATCGCCGCCTCGTGGGATACCACCAACGACGTGGAGCTGCTGTTCTTCTCCGATCAGCGGCAGGTCTACAAGGCCAAGGCGGATGATTTTGAGTTCACCAAGGCCAGCACGCTGGGCGAATTTGTGCCCTCCAAGCTCGGCATGGACGAGGGCGAAAGCTATTACGACACGGTCGTGACCAAAAACTACAGCGGCTGGGTGCTGTTCTTCTTTGAAAACGGCAAGGTCGCCAAGGTCGATTTAGCGTCCTACAACACCAAGACCAACCGCAAAAAGCTCATCAAGGCTTACAGCGACAAGAGCCCGCTCGTGGCCGTGCGCCACATTGAAGAGGACCGCGACTTCGTTCTGGTTTCCTCTGTCGGCCGTCATTTGCTGTTCAACTCCGGCGCGGTCGCGGCCAAGACCACGAAGGATACGCAGGGCGTGGCGGTCATGACGCTCAAAAAAGGGCAGCGTCTGCTCACGGTGCGCGATTACCGCGAGGGCGAGTTTGCCAAGCCCTACCGTTACCGCACCAAAACGCTGCCGTCGCTGGGCGCGCTGCTGTCGGAAGAAGACAGCGCCGAGCAGATGAAGCTGGAATAATCGCTTTTATGTAGCCGTTTGCTTTGGGCATCCCCGCCGCAAACAGCCAGCGGAGATGCCGGTCGGCAAACGCTTTTCGGCCGTTCCGGCCGCGACCTTCCTGTCCGCTGATGGTAGTTTGAGCCGTCAGCGGGGGAATAACACAGAAAAATTTTGCCTGTTTTTCGGCTTTTTGCGAAAAACACTTGCAATTGGCAAAACGATGTGATAATATAGCAAAGTATCATTACGCATTAAAACAGAAAGGATTAAGCCTTTACAGGCTTTCGGTGCATTATTATGGCAGCATATGAAATCATTTTCGGCGTAGTTCTTATCCTTTTATCCATTTCCCTTGTCGTTCTTGTTCTGCTGCAGGAAGGCAACTCCAAGGGTCTTTCCGGCGCCATCGCCGGCGGTGCCGACACGTTCTTCGGCAAAAATAAGGGCCGCACCATCGAAGCCAAGCTCGTCAAGCTCACCAAGATCATCGGCGTGGCGTTCTTTGTGCTCGCCATGGCGGCCAAGATCATCATCACCATTTTCTGATTTTGCGCTTCAATCAAAAACACGGTAATTCGACAGGTTACCGTGTTTTTTTATGCCGTTTCAGTCATCCGGCTGAAGCATTCACTTTGTTCAAGAGGTCTTCGCGATGGAACAAGCCAAAAAAAACCAGCTCGGCGGCAGCCTGATCCTGCTCCTCACCGCGTTCATCTGGGGCAGCTCCTTTGTGGCGCAGAGCGTCGGCATGGAAAAAATCGACTCCTTCACCTTCAACGGCATCCGCACGCTCATGGGCGCGGCGGCGCTGATCCCGCTGCTGTTCGTTCTCACGCTCAAAAAGCGCAAAACCGACGAGCGCACGGCCGAAGAAAAAAAGCGGCAGCGCCTGCACCAGCTCAAATGCGGCGTGATCTGCGGGCTGATCCTGTTCACGGCCGGCAACCTGCAGCAGGCGGCGTTCCACTATTCCACGCCGGGCAAGATCGGCTTTCTGACCGCGATCTACATGCTTTTGGTGCCGATCTTCGGGCTGGCCATCAAGCAAAAGCCGCGCGCCCGCGTGTGGGTCACAGTGGTCATGGGCTGTTTCGGCGCGTATCTGCTGTGCGTGTCCGAAAAAATGAGCTTCGGCAAGGGCGAGGTGCTCGCCGTCTCGTGCGCGGTGTTTTTTGCGATCCATATTTTATACATTGACCACGTGGTCGCCTCAGTGGACAGCATCTGGCTTTCGTTCACGCAGTTCGTGGTGGCCGGCACGCTGGGCGTGATCTGCATGGCGCTGTTTGAAACGCCCGTGCGCGCCGACATCAACGCCGCCATCTGGCCGCTGCTCTATTCCGGCGTGCTCAGCTGCGGCGCGGCGTTCACCCTGCAGATCGTCGGGCAGCGGCACACCGAACCGGCGGTGGCGTCCATTCTCATGTGTCTGGAATCGGTGTTTGCCGTGCTGACGGATTGGATCATTCTGCACAACCGCCTCAGCCTGCGGCAGATCCTCGGCTGTTCGATCATGTTTCTGGCCATCATCATCAACAATCTGCCGGATAAACGAAAAAAATAATTACAATTTTGCATTACCGCTAAATGGTTCTTGCCTTTTCCCGGCACATTTGGTAGAATGGTGTCGATCACTTGAAGGAGGGTATTATGAAAGAGCGTACAAAAGAATATTTCACTCGCTTGAACCGCGACTCAAAGCTATATCAAAAAATCTTCTGGTGGAGCCTGCGCCTGCTGATGATCGGCGGCATTTTCTACACGGCCTTTATTCAAAAGGAATTCCCCGAGGGCATCACCCGCATGCGTCAGGTGCTGCAGATGAGCGCCAACCTCGTCGGTCTGTTCGCGTGGGAGATCGCGCAGATGACGAGCGAAAAATGCTTCATGCGCTATCTGCCGGCTTACATTCAGAACTATGCCGTTGTCAGCTTCACGCTTGCCTCGTTCGGCGGCGCGTTCCTGAACTTCTATTATTCCATCCGCTTTTACGACCTGCTGCTCCACCTCACCGGCGGCGCGGCCGGCACATGGATCGGCTATGAGGCGATCACCGCCATGCAGCTGCGCGACCGCAAAAAAGGCACCACCACCTCCATTGCGATCTGGGCGGCGGCCGGGCTTTGCTTTATGGTCTGCACCGGGTGGGAGCTGTTTGAGTTCACCTTTGACCAGATCGGCGGCGGCGACAGCCAGCACTGGTCGATGGAACTGGCTAAACAGGCGGCGGAGCGTTACGGCACCAACCCCATCCCCAACATCATCCCGCACCTCAACGACGCCCGCTTTGCGCTGATGGACACCATGGAGGACACCATCTGCAACACGCTGGGCACCGTGATCGTCATGGTCTTCCTGAAATTCTTCCCCTACAACCACAAGGGCAAGCACAACGTCGATGACCGCATCGACGCCCTGCTGGCGCAGGACGCGGCCAAGGCCGGGGTCAAACAGCCCAAAGAGAGCGTGACGGTCTGATGGAAAAGATCCCGCTGGTAACCTATGAATACCTGCTCGGCGCCGTGCCCATCAAGGGCAAGCCGAACAACTTTTTCGGTTCGGTGTCGCTCACCGAAGCGCCGGGGCTGTTCGACGATTCATTCCGCTACCGTCTCACGGTGGCGGTCCCCAAAAGCGATGAGGAGGACCTGCAGATCACGGCACAGTGGTATCTCGGCTGGCAGACCTATGACGTGGTCGACTCGGAAAAGGTCACCAAGGCCTGTTTTGAGGCAAGTGAAGAGGGGGCTGCGGCCGCCAACCGCTGGCTGACCGAGGCGCTCGCCGCGGTTCAGACAAGCTGATTTCAAAAAAAGTCAAAAAAAAGCTTGCATTTCCAATTGTTTTCTGTTAAAATACCTTGTGTTCGTTTGTTTTAGAATTATTAAAGGAGGTGCCGCAAATGGCAAAATGTGAATTCTGCGGTAAAGATGTGGCTTTCGGTATCAAAGTTTCGCATTCGCACAGACGTTCCAACAGAACCTGGAAGCCCAACATCAAGCGCGTTAAGGCTGTCGTAAACGGCTCGCCCAAAAGGGTCTACGCTTGCACTCGCTGCCTTCGTTCCGGTAAGGTCACCCGTGCTGTCTGATTACTGTGTGTTGATTGAGAGGTCGCTCTTTGGCGACCTCTTTTTCACTTTGTGAAGTTTTTTCCTGACTGGGGTTGAGAAATGTGAATACGAAACTGAAAAAACGACTGAGCCTGATCCGCCGCACGATCCTTTATTATGTGATCTGGCCGCATTATTTCCGCAAATACAGCAAGCTGCCGATCGACGAAAAAAAGGTCGTGTTCGCCTATGCCGACACGTTCAAAACGATGCCCGACAATCTGCGCTGCATGAAAAAATACCTCGAAGCCAGGGGCTACACCTGTGTGGCGATCGAACACGCCGAAAACGACCCCGCCGCGCGCACCGGCTTTTTCGGCAAGCTGTTGGGGCTGAAGGTGTGCGAGGATTTCTTCCGGGAATTCTGCACGGCCAAGGTGCTGTTCCTCAACGAGTATTATTTTCCGGCCTATGCCTGCAAGCCCCGCGAAGGGCAGCGGGTGGTGCAGCTGTGGCACGCCTGCGGCGCGTTCAAAAAGTGGGGCTATTCCACGGCGGACAAGAGCTGGGGCGCGAGCAAAAAAGAGCTGCAGCGCTTCCCGATCCACAACACCTACACCGACGTTTGCGTGTCGTCCCCCAAGGTTTCGTTCGCCTATGCCGAGGCGTTCCAATGCCCGGAAAGCATCGTCAAGCCGCTGGGCGTGCCGCGCACCGACGTGTTTTTTGACCCGGCGTTTGTCGCCTCCTCCCGCGAGGTGCTGCGCAAGCGCTTCCCGCAGATCGGCGATCGCAAGATCATCCTCTACGCGCCGACCTTCCGCGGCAACAGCATTCTGGAATCCTACAATGAAAATAAGCTCGATTTCATCCGGCTGAAGGAAGCGCTGGGCGATGAATACGTCATCGTGCTCAAGCTGCATCCCCGCACGGCCAAGGCGTTTCACATTCCGTCGCCCGTGAAAGAGGTCGTCGGCGATTTCGTGTTCAACGCCACCCGCTCGGTCGCCATCGACACGGCGCTGTGCGCGGCGGATATCGTGATCTCCGACTATTCCTCGCTCGTGTTTGAATATTCGCTGCTCGAGCGCCCCATGCTGTTTTTCGCCTACGACTTAAAAGAATTTGACGACGCCAGAAGCTTTTACTTCAAGTATGAAGATTTTGTGCCAGGCCCGATCGTGACCGACACCGAGCAGATCGTCACCGCCATCCAAAACGTCGAAACCGCCTGCGACCTGAACAAGGTGCGGCAGTTCAAGGCGGATTATATGTCGGCGTGCGACGGTCATTCGCTGGAACGCATCGCCAAAGAAGTGTTAGGCGTGGAATAAAAAGGAGAGTACATCATGTTCCCTGTTTATCATAAAGACCTGAACGCGCTGCACGTCGGGTGCGAAGCGCCGCGCAGCTATTTCATCCCGTTTTCCAATGAACAAAGCGCCCTGCGGGGCAGCCGCGAAACCTCCGACCGCTTTGTGTCACTGTGCGGCGAATGGTCGTTTCGCTGGTACAAGAGCTTTGAGGACGTGGAAGAGGATTTTCTGGATCGCTCGTTTGACGAAACCATCCCCGTGCCGCTGTGCTGGCAGGTGCTGACCGACCGCGGCTATGACGCGCCGCTCTACAGCAACCTGTGGTATCCGTTCATGATCGACCCGCCCCACGTGCCGGAAGAAAACCCCTGCGGGCACTACAGCCGCACGTTTACCCTGCCCGAAGACTTTGCCTCCCGCGTGACGCTCAATTTTGAGGGCGTGGCATCGTGCTTTTATCTGTTCGTCAACAGACAGTTCGTCGGTTACAGCCAGGTCAGCCACTGCACCTCGGAATTTGATATTACGCCGTTCCTGAACCCGCGCGGCGAAACCAACCGCATCGACGTGCTGGTGGTCAAATGGTGCGACGGGTCTTATCTGGAGGATCAGGACTGCTTCCGTCTTTCCGGCATTTTCCGCGAGGTCTATCTGCTCGGCCGCGCCGAAAACGGCCTGAAGGATTTTTATGTCAGAAGCTTCGTCAGCGAAGACCTGACCCGCGCCGACGTCACCGTGGAAACGGCGGGGGGCGACGGCTGCCGCTTCACGCTCTATGACCCGAATGGCAGCAAGCTGCTCGTCACCGAAGAAAACCGCTTTTCCGTCGAAAATCCGGCGCTCTGGAACGCCGAGCAGCCCGTGCTTTACACGCTCGTCATCGCCTGCGGCAGCGAATACATTGCGCAGAAGATCGGCTTCAAACGGCTGGAGATCCTCGGCGACAAGGTGTACCTCAACGGAAAAACCGTCAAGCTCTGGGGCATCAACCGGCACGATTCCAGCCCCGCGGGCGGCTACATCGCCACGGTGGATGAGATGCTGGCGGATCTGTACCTGCTCAAGCGCGCCAACGTCAACTGCATCCGCACCAGCCATTACCCGAACGACCCGCGCTTTTTGGAGCTGTGCGACGAGCTGGGCTTCATGATCGTGGATGAAGCGGATATCGAAACGCACGGCATGGGCTTTGAATACGGCGACACATGGGATTGGATGCGCTGGTCGCAGCTTTCCACCGTCGACGAATGGGAAGAGGCCTACGTCGACCGCGCCCAACGGCTGTTTGAGCGCGATAAGAACCACGCCTGCGTGGTGATGTGGTCGCTTGGCAACGAGTCGGGCTGCGGCAAGAATCACCGCGCCATGCGCCGCTATATCAAAGCCCGCGATCCGAAGGCGATCGTTCACTATGAAAACGCGCACCTTGAATTCAAAGCCGTGCCCGAGGGCGAAAACTTTGCGGATATTTCCGACGTGGAAAGCCGCATGTATTCGTCTCTGGAATACACCGAGGATTATCTGATCAACAATCACGCCAAGCCGTTCTATTTCTGCGAATACGTCTGCGACAATTCCACCGGCAACATCCTCGGCCATTGCCGTCTGGCCGACAAATATGACAACCTCTTCGGCCTGTGCATCTGGGAAATGAACGATCACGCGCTGAACGTCGGTACGGCTGAAAAACCGGCGTTCCGTTACGGCGGCGATTTCGGCGACTGGCCGAACAATAAAGATTGCTGCATTGACGGCCTCGTGTTTGCCGACCGCACGCCCAAGCCGATCTATTACGACATGAAGCGGGCGTATCAGCCGTTCACCGTGACCAAGAACGGCAGCGCGCTCACCGTGTTCAACAAGCGCTATTTCACCGACCTGTCCGATATGAAGCTGCTGTGGTGCGTTTCGCAAAACGGCAGAACCGTGGCCGAGGGCGAAACCGCGCCCCTGACCGCCGCGCCGCGCGACGGCGAAACGATCGACCTGCCGCTTGACGAGTCCGACTTGAGCGGTGAATGCTACCTGACCGTTCGTCTGGTGCAGACCGCTTCCACGCCGTGGGCGCAGGCCGGCTTTGAGATCGGGTTCGAGCAGTTCAGGCTGGACGCGAAGCCGATGGAAAAGCCCGAAAAAGTTTACGACCCGGTCGTCGTGCGCGACACGAGACGCTTCCTCCATCTGGAGGCCAACGGCTCGGTCTTCGTTTTCGACAAGCCTTACGGCAAGCTCACCGGCCTGCTCGTGAACGACAAAAACCTCTTTGCCGCGCCGATGGAAGTGCAGATCTGGATGGCGCACCCGCGCAATCTGATCGAATCCGTTGCCGAAAAGCGCAAGCTCGGCTCGATGGATCACGTTTATCAAAAAACCTATTCCTTTGCTTATCAGCGCAGGGGGAGCGACGTCGAGCTCACCGCAAGGGTCGCCTTGGGCGGCGCGCGCGTGACGCCGCTGATCCGGGGCGAGATCACCTGGCTGGTCTGTGCCGACGGCAGCGTGACGGTTTCGTTCACGGGCGAAAAGAACCCGCTGGCGCCCTCACTGCCGCGCTTTGGCTTCACCGTGCCGCTCGTGCCCGGGCACGAGACGATGGAATACTTCGGTCTGGGTCCGAACGAGGCCTATCTCGACCGCATGAAGGCTTCCCGTATGGATCATTTTGAATGCCGTGTCGATGACAATTTCGTGCCTTACGTCAACCCGCGCGAAAACGGCGCGCACGCCGCCACGCGCGCAGGCGCGGTCAGAGATCAGAACGGCTGCGGCCTGCTGGTGACCGCCTGTGAGGAACGCGGTCTGCTGTTCAATGCCTCCCACTGTTCCACCGCCATGCTCGATTCCGTCATGCACAACGACGAGCTGATCCCGAGTGAAACCACCTTCGTGACGGCGGATGCCTACATCGAGCCGTTTGGCGGCCACGGCATTTTTGACGAACTGGAGCCCGCGCGCGTCTGGGATGAAAACAACATTTCCTTCTCCTTCCGGCTGCGGGCGATCGGCCGCGAGGACGAGCTGTCCGACCTGCTGTAAACGAATGATAAAAAAGCAAGCGGAGCGTATCTGACGATGCGCTCCGCTTTTGTTTGTGAACGGTTTATTCCGCCTTTTGTTCGTTGATGACGTGCACGTCCACCTGATTGAAGGGGATGTGCAGCCCGGCTTTGTCGAACGCGAGCTTGACGCGTTCCTGCATGTCGTAGAACGTCGCCCAGTAGTCCTCGCTCCTGCACCACACGAAGGTGTCCAGCACAATGGCGCTGTCGGAATGCTCGCTCACGGCAATGATCGTTTTGGGATCGGCCAGCGTGTAGGGGCAGGCCTCCACGGTCTCCTCCAGCACCTTCTTGGCCAGCGCGATGTCGTCGCCGTAGGCGATGCTGAATTTCAGGTCGATGCGGCGCTTGTTCTGCGCGGTGTAGTTGATGAGCATGTTCGACGTGATGTGCGAATTGGGCGTGATCACGCGCTTGTTGTCGAGCGTGATGAGGGTCGTGTTCATGAAGTGGATCTCCTCCACCGTGCCGGTCACGCCGTCGATCTCAATAAAATCGCCCTTGCGGAACGGCTTGTTGAACAAAATCTCGATGCCGCTGGCAAACTGCGAAATGCTGCTTTGCAGGCCGATGCCGGCGGTGATGCCGGCCGCGCCCAGCGCGGCGATGAACGAGTTGATGTTCACGCCGACGGCCGAAAGCGCAAACAGCACGAACACGATGCGCATGGTGACCACCAGCATGCGGCACAAAAAGTAATGCACCGTTTCATCCACGCGGCGGCTGACCATGATCTTTTTGAGCAGCTTGCCCGCGAGCTTGCTGATGAAGTAACCGATCACCAGAATGATCACGGCGGCCAGGATCCTCGGCAGCAGGTTGAACATCTGCTCCGGCAGCGTCTGCAGCCATCGCTTGAAGGCGGACACGTCTTTGAGCGTGTCCTGCGAGGGAAGAAGGTTGGTGGCGGTTTCAAGAAGCTTTAACATGATTTCCTCCGAAAGAAGGCTGCACGGCTTGTTGACCGTGCAGCCGATGGGTTATTTCAGCTTGAACGAGGTGACCGGAATGATCCGGGCGTCGGTTTCGTTGAAGGTGATCTCGACCTGGCTGCCTACGGCGGCAATGATCACGTCTTCAAACTTGGCGGCGCTCACGGCGTAGTAGGCGTCGCCGTCGAGCTTGAGGTAGACCATCGTGTTGCCGCCGATCACGGCGGTCTTCACGGCGGTCACGGCACCGGTCACGGTCTGCGACGTCACAGCCGGGTCGGGCTGGTCGGGCGTGGTCACCACGGCGTTGGGGTCGATGTTGGTGTTGATGCCGGCCGTCTTGAGCAGCGCGGTGTAGCTTTCCAGACAGGAGTCGATCGAGGTGCCGGTGGTCAGCAGGGTGGTGAACTGGCGCACGTTGACCATGGCGTATTGCTGCACGATCTGCGTGTTGTCCTTCAGAGCCATGAAGTAGGTCGGCTCGTCGCCGATGTTGAGCAGCAGCGGGAAGGTCGCCGTGTATTCAAACTGCTGCACCTTACCTTCCGCGGCGTTCTGCGCGGCGTTTTCGGTGGCGCCGCTGACGCGGTAATACTTAGCTTCCTTCGTGCGCTGGTTGATGAGCGTGAAGCCGGTGATGGAGTTATCACTGGCGTTGACGGATGTGATGCCGGTGTACATATAAACGTCGTCGTTCAGGGCAATATAGTTGTAGCCGGAGGTGGTGATCATCACGTTTTTCTGGCCGAGGATGGAGTTCCAGAAACCGCCGCCGTACTTGCCGTGGTAGTTGTACTGTTCCACCAGCAGATCGGACGCGTAAACGCGGTCGATCCACTGCAGGCTCGCGTCGGTGCGAAGCTGCTCGACGGTGTAATCATGGCATTCGCCCGTGGTGGGGTCGACCAGCACAACGCCCTTGACGTCGGTGCCGCCGAACAGGCCGATGGTCTTGTCGAGGATCGGGCAGACCCAGTAGGCTTTGCCGGCTTCATCCACCTCGAACACGGCTTCGCCCAGCAGGGCGGTGGGGTACTGGAAGCGCAGGCGGCGCTTGAGCAGGTGGTTGAAGTGGTCGGCGTTGGAATAAATGATGCCGCCGCTCACTTTTTTCAGCTCGACCTCCTGCGTGGTCATGTCAATGACCAGATAGCCCGGCAGACCGGCCTTGCGGTTGGTGAACCATTTGATGATGTTGGAATATTTCAGCGTGGCGATGCGCACGGGTTTTTTCTGCAGGTTGATCTGCGTGTAGGACGGGTAAACGGTGAACTGCGACACGAGGTTGTCATCCACCAGATTACTCAGCGCCTTGTCCGCCAGCATCGCGGCGGAATCCTGATCGAGCAGGGGAACGCTTTTGAAATCGGCCTCGGCAATGTCTTCGCCGAAGGTGGCGGTTTCGACCTTGATGATGTTGTGGTAGGATTTGGCGCGGAAGAACACGCTGGAAACGAGGAACCCGATGGCGACCGCCAGCAGGATCACCCCGCCGATGATCATGGGGATCCTGGCCTTTTTGCGGGCGTAGGGCGAATATTCCGGCGCGGCGATGGCGCCGGAGGTGATGAAGGTCATCACGCAGTAGGCGGCGAGGATGATGCCGAAATAGATATACATCTCGATGGCCTTGAAATTGAACGCCGGCAGATAGAAATAATAAGCGACGGCGGCGGCCACGACCGTGCCGATGATGTTGATCACGGTTTTCAGCCCGGATTTGTTGGGCGGGATGATGACGGAATTGCTTTTGGCACCGTTGCCGGTAAAGTCGACCTTGATCGGATCCATGTTGTCTCTCCTTCGCAGCGCCGGGCGGGATCGGACGACGCTTGTTTTAGTTTTATTATTATACACGAAAAGAACCCGCCTGACAAGTGTTTTTCTCGGGCACATAGCCTTGCACTGAAATATTTACAATCTTGTTATCTTTGTTGATTTTCTTAAAGATTTATATTATTATATTATATCGAATGAAAACGGATTCTTTTACGGAGTTTATATGGTTTTTTCAAGCTTATTTTTCCTGTTCTTCTTCCTGCCCCTGAATCTGGGCATCTACTACGTTTGCAAAACCACAGCGGCGCGCAACACGGTGATGCTCGTTTTCTCGCTGATCTTCTATGCCTGGGGCGAACCGAAATATGTGTTCCTGCTGGTGGCGATGGCTTTTTGCGACTGGGTGCTCGCGCTGAGGATGGAGCGCAGCCGCGGCGACAAAAGGCGCATGCGCCTGCCGCTCATTGCCGCGTGCGTCGTCAACCTCGGCCTGCTCGGCATTTTCAAGTACGGCACCTTCGTGCAGGAAAACTTCCACCGCCTCATCGGCTCGGCCAAGCCGGTCGTGTCCATCGCGCTGCCCATTGGCATTTCGTTTTACACGTTCCAGCTGCTCACCTACGTTGTCGACGTTTACCGCGGCGACACAAGGGCGGAAAGCAAGTTTGCCAACGTGCTGCTCTATGCGGGGCTGTTCCACCAGTGCGTCGCGGGTCCGATCGTGCGTTACCGCGACATCGCCGAACAGATCCATACCCGCCGCGCCACACCCGGCAACATGGCTGACGGCGTGAGCCGTTTTGCCGTCGGCCTTGGCAAAAAGGCGCTGCTGGCCAACAGCTGCGGCGCTTTGGTCGACCAGCTTCTTTTGCCGGATTCGGCCATGGGCGATCTGTCGATGCTCACGCAGAATCTTCAGGTTTTGTCCTCCCGTCCCGCAGCGGCGCTGTGGATCGGCATGATCTTTTACACACTGCAGATCTATCTGGATTTTTCGGCTTATTCCGACATGGCCATCGGCATGGGTCTGATGACCGGGTTCCATTACCGCGAAAACTTCGATTACCCCTACACCTCCCGCACGGTCACGGAATTCTGGCGCCGCTGGCACATTTCCCTCGGCTCGTTCTTCCGCGATTACGTCTATATCCCGCTGGGCGGCAACCGCAAGGGCACGGTGCGCACGGTGTTCAACCTGTTTGCGGTGTGGGCGCTCACCGGGCTGTGGCACGGCGCAAGCTGGAACTTTGTGCTGTGGGGTCTTTGTTACTTTGTGTTTCTGGTCATCGAAAAGTTTTTCCTCAAGGACAAGCTTGCCGGTCGGCCGAACCTTTCCCGTTTTCTTACTTTGCTGGTCGTGTTTTTCGGCTGGGTGCTGTTCAAGTTCAACCGCATGCCGCTCGTCGGCGCGGTGCTGCGCGGCATGATCTGCGCCAACGGCAACTCCTTCACCAGCTATGAAACCGGCCTGATCTTCCGCAGCCACATCTTCCTGCTGATCGCGGCGATCATTGCCTGCGCGCCGGTGGCGAAGCTGTGTAAGGCGCTGCTGTTTGCCCTGGCTCAAAAGGGCAGGGCCGGTCACGCGGCGGCTACGGTGATCCAAACAGCCTATCCCTGTGTGATGCTGCTGCTTTCCACGGCGACGCTGGTCGGCAACAGCTATAATCCGTTCCTGTATTTCCAATTCTGATTCTTCAACCGAAAGGAATTTGTTGCGGTTTTGGCTATGAAACAAGATCAACACAACGAAATGCCCCGTTCGCGTCCGAGCCGGAAAAAGCACGTCAAAATCACGCGCAGACCGATGATCGTCTGCTTTTTCGTTCTGCTGGCCGTCGGCTTTTGCGTCGCGATCTGGCCGCTGCGTCCGACGTATTCCGAGCTTGAAAAGCGTGAGCTGACAAAGTTCCCGAAGCTTTCCTTTTCATCTCTGGCGAGCGGCGAATATTTCAAAGGGATCGGCGCATGGTACGCCGATACGTTCCCGTTGCGCGAAGCGTTCATGAACGTCGACAGCAAGATCAAATCGCTCTACGGCGTGGGCGACACCGTCAATGAGCTGCCCGACGCGGCGGCGGAAGAGATCCCCGACGCGGCCGACGTGACGGCGGTGAACGATCAGCCCGCCGTGCAGACCACCGCGCCTGTGCCGGAGGATCAGGATGTGGACGATTCCCTCATCCAGAAGCTCTCCTCCGTGCTCATCGTGGATGACGCCGGGTATGAATACTACAATTTTTCCAAAGCCACGGCGGATCGCTATGTGGCGGCCGTGAGCCGCGCGGCCAATTCCCTCCAAGGCACGGCGCGCGTGTTTGACGTTGTTGTGCCCACAAGCATGGATATCACGCTGTCCGACAAGGTGCGCAAGCGCATCAACACCGGTGATCAGAGCAAGGCGATCGACTATATTTACGCGGCCGTTTCCCCGAACTGCATCACGGTCAAAACGTTCGACGCGCTGCGCGCGCACCGCGAGGAATACGTTTATTTCCGCACCGACCATCACTGGACGGCGCTGGGCGCCTATTACGCCTACCGCGAATACGCGGCGAAGGCCGGCCTGCGCCCGGCGGAGCTGAGCGAATTCACCGAACGCCGGTTTGAAGACTTCGTCGGCGCGTTTTACAGCGATTCCGGCAAGAACAAGGCGCTGGAAAAGAACCCCGACACTGTTATCGCCTATGAGCCGAAGGCGACGAACGCCATGGAGTTCACCGACAAAAACGGCAAGGTCGTCAAGTGGGATATCATCACCGACGTGTCCAAGTGGAACAAGAGCTCGCTTTACAACACCTTCATCGGCGGTGACAATCCCTACAGCATCATCCGCAACCCCGGCGTGACCGACGGCTCCTCCTGCGTAGTCGTCAAGGAATCGTTCGGCAACGCGTTCGTGCCATTCCTGTTGGGCAATTACAGCGAGATCCACGTCATCGACTACCGCTACTGGAACGGGAACCTGGCGAATTTCGTGCGGGATAAGGGCGTCAAAGACGTGATCTACCTCAACAATATTTCCGCCACGCGGAACGCTTCTCTGGTCAAAAAATTAGAAGGCATTTCCTGATTGAAAAAATTAAACAGCGATGGCAGTCAACCGGCTGCCATCGCTGTTTTTGCGTCGTTATTTATTCCTTGTGCCACTTCACGCCCTGCGGGGTGTCTTCAAGCACGATGCCCATGGCCTTGATCTTATCGCGGATCTCGTCCGCCTTCGCCCAGTTCTTTTCCTTGCGGGCGGCGGCGCGCTGCGCGATGAGGTCTTCGATTTCGGCGTCGAGGTCGTTGCTCTTGCGGTTGTAGACCAGACCGAGCACCCCGGTCAGCTCGTCAAAGAGCTTTGCGGCGGCTTCAAGCGTCTGCTTGCTCGCGCCGTTGGCCGCGGTGTTGATGTCGCGCACGAGCGTGAACACGGCGGAAAGCGCGTCGGCGGTGTTCAGGTCGTCGTCCATCGCCTCGATGAACTTCTGGCGGTGAGCCTCAGCCTTGGCTGCAAAATCGGCGTCGAGCTCGCCGTCGGCAGCGCTGCCGAGCAAAAAGTCAAGGTTGTCGCGGCAGGTGTAAAGGCGGTCGAGCGAGGCCTTGCACTGCTCAATGATATCCACGCTGTAGTTGATGGGGCTGCGGTAGTGCGAGGAGATCATCAGGTAGCGGATCGGCTCATAGCCGTATTGGTCGGCCACGTCGCGCACGGTGAAAAAGTTGCCGAGCGATTTGCTCATTTTTACGTTGTCCACGTTGATGTAGCCGTTGTGCATCCAGTAATGGGCAAAGTCCGCGCCGTTGCAGCATTCGCTCTGCGCGATCTCGTTTTCATGGTGGGGGAAGATGAGGTCCTGCCCGCCGCAGTGGATGTCGATGGTCGTGCCGAGGTAGCGGCGCACCATGGCGGAGCATTCGATGTGCCAGCCGGGGCGGCCGTTGCCCCAGGGCGATTCCCAGTACGGCTCGCCGGGTTTGGCGGCCTTCCACAGCGCAAAATCCATCGGCTCGCGTTTGATCTCGCCCACGTTGATGCGCGCGCCGGCCTCCAGCTCCTCCAGCGGCTGGTGGCTGAGCTTGCCGTATTCGGCAAATTTGGCGGGGCTGAAATATACGTCGCCGTCCACCGCGTAGGCGTAGCCCTTTTCGATCAGCGTGGACACGATCGCAATGATCTCGTCGATGTTTTCGGTGGCCTTCGGGTGAACGGTGGCTTCGCGCACGTTCATGCCCTTGGCGTCCTTCCAGAATTCCTCAATATACTTTTCGCTGACCTGCTTGTAGGTCAGGCCTTCCTCGTTGGCGCGGCGGATGATCTTGTCGTCGATGTCCGTGAAGTTCTGCACGAAGCGCACGTCCATGCCGCGGTATTCAAGGTAGCGGCGCAGCGTGTCGAACACGCACAGCGGCCTCGCGTTGCCGATGTGGATAAAGTTGTAAACGGTGGGACCGCAGGCGTAGATTTTGACCACGTTGGGCTCGATGGTCTTCAGTTCTTCCTTGGTGCGGGTCAGGGTGTTGTAAACTTTCATTTATTTGTCCTCTTTCTCATAGTTGTCTAATCTCTTTTTCAGGCGGTCGATCTCGACCTGCAGCTTGCACAGCTCCATGCTGATGGGGTCGGGGATGTGGATCTGATCAAGTTCATCCACGCGCTTGCCGTTGCGCTTGACCACCCGCGCCGGCACGCCCACGGCGGTGGAATTGGGCGGAATCTCGTCGAGTACGACCGCGCCCGCGGCGATATTGGAATTGTCGCCCACGCTGAACGGCCCGAGCACCTTCGCGCCCGCGCCGATGAGCACGTTGCTGCCGATGGTGGGGTGGCGCTTGCCGGTGTGGTGGCCGGTGCCGCCGAGCGTCACGCCCTGATACAGCGTCACGTCGTCGCCGATGACGGCGGTTTCGCCGATGACCACGCCGGTGCCGTGGTCGATGAACAGCCGCTTGCCGATCTGCGCGGCCGGGTGGATCTCGATGCCCGTCCGTTTGGAGGAGCGCTGTGAAATCAGCCGCGCCAGAAAAAAGAGCTTGTGTTCATAGCACCAGTGGGCGCGGCGGTGTGAACGAACCGCCTTGAGCCCGGGGTATAAAAAGAAGATCTCCAGCGCCGAACGCGCGGCCGGGTCGCGGTCTCGCACGCAGGCGATATCTTCACGCAATTGATCAAAAATCGTAATCACCTCAATAAAAAAACTCCGCCGCTGAAAGCGACGGAGGCGATAACTCGCGGTTCCACTCCGGATGGTACTCATCTTGTCTGTAACGGAACGACCCGCGGGGGCATTTCCTCCCCCGTGCTCACGGGTGCATTCACGCGCGGCCGAAACAGCACGCTCGCAGCGGTTGCGTGCCTCTCTGAGAATCGGTGTCGGGCGCTACTTCTCCCGGTCAAAGCATATTGTCAAAGCATGTTGTTCATAAACATTATATGCAAATCACTTCGTGAAGTCAATCACTTTTTTTGCTTTCCACGCGGTCACGACGCCGGAAACGATCGCCAGCGCCGCCATGATCCAGATCATACCGGCACAGACGCGGGCAAATTCCAGCTTCAAAAAGCCGAACCGCTCGATCAGCTCGCCCCAGAACAGGATCACGCCGGTGAACACCATCTGCACGGCGGTTTTGATCTTGCCGAAGATGTTCGCGGGGATCACGGCGCCCTGCGCGGCGGCGATGAGGCGCAGCGAGGTCACGGCAAATTCCCGCAGCAGGATCAGAAACACCGGCCACACGCCGCACAGCCCCAGCTTCAAAAAGGCGAGCAGGGCGGCGGTCATCAGCATTTTGTCAGCCAGCGGGTCGAGCAGCTGCCCCAGCGCGGTCACTTCGTTGTGTTTTCTGGCCAGCCTGCCGTCGATCGCGTCGGTGACGGAGGCGGCGATGAACACCAGCGCCGCGATCAGCCAGTGATGCGAAAACGCGGCGAGCAGAAAAAACAGAAACACCGGCGTGACGGCGATGCGCGCCACGGTCAGCTTGTTGGGTGTGTTCATGCTTGAGCCTCGCCGATCAGGTCGTATTCGTCAACGCCAAACACCTGCACCTCGCAGAATTCGCCCTCGTTCAGGTCAAACGACGCGGTGAATTTGATGACGGAATCGATCTCCGGCGCGTCGCGGTAGGTGCGGCCGAAATAGCTGTCGGAATATTCGTCATATCCCTCCACCAGCACCTCAAAGGTCTGGCCGATGAGCTGCTCGTGCTTTTCCTGCATGATGCTGTACTGATCGCTCATGATGATCTCTTTGCGGTCGTTTTTGGTGCGTTCGTCCACCTGATCCTCAAAGCTCGCCGCGGGCGTGCCTTCCTCCGCCGAATAGGCGAAGCAGCCCAGACAGTCGAACTCGGTTTCATTGACGAACACGGCAAGGTCTTCAAATTCTGCCTCGCCCTCACCGGGGAAGCCGGTGATGAACGTAGTGCGGATGACGATATCCGGGATGCGTTCGCGCAGCTTTTGGATCAGCCCGGCCGCCTGTTCGGCAGAACAGCGGCGGTTCATGCGCCGCAGGATCGCGTCGTTGGCGTGCTGCAGCGGCAGATCGACGTAATGCAGCACCTTCTTTTCTGCGGCCATCACGTCGATGAGCTCGTCCGTGAACTCATCCGGGTAGCAGTAGAGCAGGCGGATCCAGTGGATGCCGTCGATGGCGCACAGCTTTTTGAGCAGCTCGGGCAGCGCGAGACGGCCGTAAAGATCCTGCCCGTACCGCGTGGTATCCTGCGCGACGAGGATCAGCTCCTTCACGCCTTTTTCGGCGAGCTGGGCTGCTTCGTCGGCGATGTCGTCCATTTCGCGGCTGCGGAACCCGCCGCGGATCTGCGGAATGGCGCAGTAGGTGCAGCGGTTGTCGCAGCCCTCGGCAATTTTCAGGTAGGCATAGTATTCCGGCGTGGTCAAAACGCGTTCGCCGTTCAGCGGCAGCTCGCTTTTGGCCGGGAACGCCGTCACGGTCTCGCCGGCCAGCACACGGTCGCACACGGCGACGATGTCGCGGTTCGCGCCGATGCCGACCACCGCGTCCACCTCGGGGATCTCGGTGAGCACTTCCTCCTGATAGCGTTCCGCCAGGCAGCCGGTCACCACGATCCTGCCGACGGTGCCGTCCTCCTTGAGCTGGACCATATCCAGAATGCTCTCGATCGCCTCTTTTTTGGCGTCCTCAATAAAGCCGCAGGTGTTGACGACCACAACGTCCACGCCGTCATAGGGGTCGGCCACGGTGTAGCCGGCGGCGTCAAGCTGCGCCAGCAGGCACTCGCCGTCGATCTGATTTTTGGGGCAGCCAAGGGAAATAAAGCCAACCGTTTTCACTTAATATGCCTCCTCGTCTGATTCGGTTTCGTATTCGCTCAGCGCGCTGCGCACCTGCGAATAGCTGTAACCCAGCCGCAGCAGGGCGTTCATGACCTGCCGCCTGCCTTTTTCTTCTTGTAGACGGCTGCGGTATTTGCCGTTGAGCAGCATGTTTATTGTATCACATTCGTCAAGCTCTGTGTCAGCCAGCGCTTCTTCGGCCGTTTCGCGGTCAACGCCGCGGCGCAGCAGCTCCTGAAAAATGCCGCGTTTGCTCATGCCCTTGCGGGCGCTCAGCTCGCCGACCAGCAGCGCGGCGTAGCGGCCGTCGTCAAGGTAGCCGAGCTGCTTGACGCGCTGTACGGCGTCCGCCGCGGCTTCGGCGCCGTCGGCACGCGCCAGCTTGTTGAACAGCTCTTTTTCGCAGTGCTCGCGCCGCGCGAGGATACTGAGCGCGCGGTTGAAGCAGCGCCGCGCCTTGATGCGTGTTTCCAGCTCGGCCAGCCCGTCCTCGTCGATCTCGTCGCCGCCAGCATAGCCGCTTAAAAACCAGAAATCAGCATCAACGGTGAAGCGGTATTCACCGTCGACGCTGATGTGCATTTTGTTTGCTTTGCCTTTTTGTGCGGTCAGAACCATCGTGTTTATTCGTCGTCGTCAACCGTAATGTCGAGGTTGGCCTTGATCTTGGTCTTGGAGGCGGCGGGGGCGGCGACGGGCGCGGGCACCGCGTCAACAGCCTTTTTCTCTTTCTTTTCCAGCTCCGCCTTGGCCTTTTCGTTCAGAATGGCGCGCACCTTTTCTTCCACTTCCGCCATCAGAGCCGGATTGGCGCGCAGCAGCTCCTTGACGTTGTCGCGCCCCTGCCCGAGCCGTTCATCGTTGTAGGAAAACCATGCGCCGCTCTTGTGGATGATATCATGCGCGACGGCCAGATCGAGCACTTCGCTTTCCTTGGCGATGCCGCGGCCGTAGACAATGTCGAATTCCGCCGTTTTGAAGGGCGGCGCGACCTTGTTTTTGACGATCTTGACCTTGGTGCGGCAGCCGGTGAATTCGCCGCCGCTGCCCTTGAGCTGTTCCACCTTGCGCACGTCGATGCGCATGGAAGCGTAATATTTGAGCGCGCGGCCGCCGGTGGTGACCTCGGGGCTGCCGTACATCACGCCGACCTTTTCGCGCAGCTGGTTGATGAAAATGAGGATGGTGTTCGATTTGGCAATGGCGCCGGCGAGCTTGCGCAGCGCCTGCGACATCAGCCTCGCGTGCAGACCGACGTGCGAATCGCCCATGTCGCCTTCAATTTCGGCGCGGGGCACGAGCGCCGCCACCGAGTCGACCACGACCACGCTCAGCGCGCCGGAGCGGATGAGCGTTTCAGCGATTTCGAGCGCCTGCTCGCCGTTGTCGGGCTGGGAGACCAGCAGCGAATCAATGTCAACGCCGAGGTTGGAAGCGTAAACGGGGTCGAGCGCGTGTTCCGCGTCGACGAACGCGCATTCGCCGCCGAGCTTCTGCGCCTGCGCGATGACGTGCAGCGCCAGGGTGGTTTTACCGGAGGATTCCGGCCCGTAGATTTCCACGATCCTGCCCTTGGGCAGGCCGCCGATGCCGGTGGCCGCGTCAATGGTGATGGAGCCGGTGGAGATCGCCTCCACGTTCAGCCCGACGTTTTGCCCCAGCCGCATGATCGCGCCTTTGCCGAAGCTCTTTTCAATTTGCTGCAGGGCGGTTTCCAACGCTGTTTTCTTATCTGCCATATCGTTTTTCCTCCGATAAATAGTACAAATGTTCGGTAACTGGTTCGATTATACAATGCGGATTTCCATTTGTCAAGCGTCAATGAAAAAAAGCAGCCCGAAAGCTGCTTTTTTTGTATCAAAGTCCATTTTTTCGGTCTTATCTTCTCAAAATCACGCTGCTGCAGGCGTCGATCTCCACGCAGTCCGTGGCGTGACCGTAACCGCCGATGAGGATCTGCGCGTTGAACCAGTCGGGCGGCAGGTAATAGGTGATGGGGTGGGGGTTGCGGTTGGCGATGGTCAACAGCGCGTTGCCGGGGCAGGAGCGCGCATAGGCGACGCAGCCGAGCGCCTCGCTCACCGGGTGAAAATCGCCCTGCTTCAGGCAGGGGTTCTCTTTGCGAATCTTACCGAGCGTCTGATACCACGCGATCAGCTCTTTGTTTTCGCTGCCCCAGGGGTAGTACAGGCGGTTGAACGGGTCGCGGTAGCCCTCCATTCCGGCTTCGTCCCCGTAATAAACGCTCGGAATGCCGGGCAGGGTGAACTGCATGGCGCTCACGCACTTCATCAACTGCAGCCCGAGCCGGCGCTTTTCCTCACTTAAGCTCTGTTCGGATTGCCAGCGGCGGTCGCGCCCGGCGCCGGGTTCGCCCACCATGGCGGTGATGGCGCGCGCCGTGTCGTGCGTGCCGATGTGGTTCATCAGCAGATGCAGCGTCTTGGGCGGATAGTTTTCGATGATGGTCAAAATCTTGTCGGTGAAGCCCTCCGCCACGCCCGTGCGCATGAAGCTCATCAGCGCGTCGGCAAAGGGGTAATTCATCACGCTGTCGAGCTGCCTGCCCAGCAGGTAGCGGCGGCGCTGATGATAGGCGCATTTGTTGCTCGCGTCCTCCCACACCTCGCCCAGAATGAGCGCCTGCGGGTTTTCGGCTTTGACGCTTTGGCGCAGTTCGTCCAAAAACAAATCGGGCAATTCGTCCGCCACGTCCAGCCGCCAGCCGGCGGCGCCCAGCCGCAGCCATCGGCGCACGATGCCGTTTTTGCCGAGCATATACGCGCGGTAGCTCTCGTTGCTTTCGTCAACGTCGGGCAGTATTTTGATATCCCACCAGCATTCATAATCGTCGTTCCAGTGGCGGAACTTATACCACGGATAGTAGGGGGATTTTTTTGATTGGTACGCGCCGAGGGTGGGGTAGCGGCCGTATTTGTTGAAATAAACGCTGTCCGCGCCGGTGTGGTTGAACACGCCGTCCAGAATGATCGAAATGCCTTTTTGCTTTGCTTTTTCGCACAGGGAAACAAAGTCGTCGTCCGTGCCGAGCAGCGGGTCGACGTGTTCGTAATTCGCCGTGTCGTAGCGGTGGTTGGAATGCGATTCAAAAATGGGGTTGAGATACAGGCAGGTCACGCCGAGGCTTTCCAGGTAGTCGAGCTTCTGCTCGATGCCCTTGAGGTCGCCGCCGAAATAGTCGTTGTTCAGCGTGATGCCTTTCTCGTTCGGTTCCCACACGGGCACGTCGGCTTTGTTTTCGTGCAGCGTGCGGTCGTCCGGCACGTTTTGCTTGGGAAGACCGGAAGCGTAAAACCGGTCGGGAAAGATCTGATAGATCACGCCGCCGCAAAAGGCTTCCGGCATAGGCTCTTCGCCGTCGTAAACGGTGAGCTGCCAGTCGTTCCCCTCGGGGAGAAGCGCGCCGAGTCCGTTGCCCACGTGAAAAATCTTGCCCACGCCGTAGGGGATATCGTATTCAAAGTGATACCAGTATAAGCCGACCTCTCCGATTTGCCAGTCGATGCGCCACCATTCCTCGCTCACGCCCTGCATACATTCCCACGTCAGGTCAAAAAAGCGCGTCGGCTCATGGTCGCGGTGCACCGCCAGCCGAACGCCGCGGCAGCACATGTCGCGCGGCAGCACCACACGCAAAGAAACGGCGCAGCCCGCGGGGAGTGCGCCGAATCGGTTCTTATGCAGTTGGCTGCGGGAATTGTAGGGGATGTAGTGCATACTTATGCTCCCAGACTGAGAAATGTTTTCGCCAGACCCAGATAGATCAGCAGCGTGACGGCGTCGACGATGGTGGTGATCATGGGACCGGCCATGAGCGCGGGGTCAAGCTTGACCGCCTTGGCGGCCAGCGGCAGGGTGCAGCCGATGATCTTGGCGATCACCACGGCGCAGAACATAGCCGAGCAGATCACCAAAAACACCTCAAAGCCGCCGGAGCTCCAGCCGACAAAGCCGAGCAGATAAAGGCGCAGCAGGTTGGCCAGCGCCAGAATCGAGCCGCAGATGACGCCGATGCGCAGCTCCTTCCACAGAATGCGGATATAATCGCGCGGCTCGATGTCGCCCGTGGCGAGACCGCGGATGGCAAGGGTCGAGGTCTGGTTGCCGGCGTTGCCGCCCGTATCCATGAGCATGGGGATGGCGGCGGTCAGCCCGGCGACGGCGGCAAGCATGTTTTCAAAGCCCTCGATGATGCGGCCGGTGAAGGTGGCGCTGATCATTAAAATGAGCAGCCACGGAATGCGGTTGCGGGCGAGCTTGAACACGCTCGTTTTCAGGTACGATTCGTCGGAGTGAAGAACCTTGGCCATTTTTTCAAAGTCTTCGGTGTTTTCCGCGTCGATGATGTCAACGATATCGTCAACGGTGATGATGCCGACCAGACGCCCCTCGTTGTCGGTGACGGGCACGCTGAGCAGGTCGTATTTACGCACGATGTCGGCGACCTCTTCCTGGTCGTCGAGCGTTTTGACGCTGATGAGGGATTCGTCCTCCTCCATGATGTCGGAGATCGGCACGGAATCGTCGTTGAAGATCAGCTCGCTCAGATCGACCGTGCCGATCAGGTGGCGCGCCTTGTCGATGCAGTAGCAGGTGTAGATGGTTTCTTTGTCAACGCCGGTGCGGCGGATGGTTTCAATGGCCTGTCCCACCGTGATGGTGTCGTGCAATTGCACCATTTCAATGGTCATGATGCTGCCGGCGGAATCCTCCGGGTATTGCAGAAAGCGGTTGATGAGCTTGCGGGTCTCTTTATCGGCGTTTTTGAGCACGCGGGTGACCACGTTGGCGGGCAC
>CAMJHI010000003.1 GCA_946405475.1 uncultured Clostridia bacterium | reverse complement strand
GAAAACTGGCGGAGCGACCCGCTGCGCCACGGCGTCATCGGCGGCGGCTGCCACGCGGTCGACCTGATCCGCTGGCTCGTGGGCGACCCGGCGGAGGTGTTCGCCTACGGCATGCACAAGCTGCTGCCGCAGGTCAGCTATGACGACGCGACCATCGCCATCATGAAATTTGACGAAAACACCGCCGGCAAGGTGTTCGTTTCCACCGGCTGCAAACGCGATTACACCATGCGCACCCTCGTTTACGGCACGAAGGGCACCATCATCTGCGACAACACCTCGCCCGAAATGACGCTTTACACCGTGGGCGAAAACGGCATGGCGACCGAGCCGCAGAAAATTGCCGTAACGGTCAACAACCACAACGCCGGTAAGGAATTTGAGGTGTTCGCCAACGCCATCCTCAACAACGAGCCTGTGCCGACCGACGCGCGCGAGGGCGCAAAAACCGTGGAGGTCTGCCGCGCCATCGTCGAAGCCTCGGTCACGGGCAAAATCGTGAAGCCGGATTATTCCATGTGAGGGAACGCGCATGAACATCACCTATCAGAGCACTCATGATTTCACCGAAAAGGAGCTGGAGCGGCTGTTTCTGGCGGTAGAATGGTCGTCGGGGCATTTCCCCGACAAGCTGGCCGCCGCCATGCGTGGCTTTCAAACGGTTTTTTCCGCGTGGGACGGCGGCAAGCTCATCGGCATGGTCTGCGCCATGGACGACGGCGTGATGAACGCCTATGTGCACTACCTACTTGTCGACCCCGCCTACCACGGCAACACCATCGGCCGCACGCTGGTGGACATGGTCAAGCAGAAGTATCGCGATTATCTGCGTATTGCGGTGATCGCCTATGATGACGAAGCTCATTTTTATGAAAACTGCGGCTTCGTGAAAAGCCGCGACGCGTCGCCCATGTTCATCACGTCGCTCTGGACATAAAGCGGCTGACAGAAACAGGAGGTTATCATTGTGTGGCCGATGCTTTACCCGATTTTGATCATCATTGGTTCCAATATTCTGTATAACGTCTGCACCAAGTCGACGCCAGGCGAGGTCAATGCCTTCGCGGCGCTGTCCGTCACCTACCTCATCGCGGCGATCGTGTGCTTCGTCACCTTTGTCATCACGGCGAAGGGTCGGAACAACTTCACGGAATTCGGCAAAACGAACTGGACGACCTTTGTTTTGGGCGTCGTGATCGTGGGGCTCGAGCTCGGCTACATCCTCGCCTACCGCAACGGCTGGGCGATGAACACGGTTTCGGTCACGGCGAATATCGCGCTGGCCGTCGCGCTCATCATCGTCGCCGCCGTGTTCTATAAAGAGACCATCACCCTGAAGCAGATCGCGGGCATCGTGCTCTGCGGCGGCGGGCTGGTGCTGATCAACCTGTAATAAAAAAGGCTCTCTGTTGGATCGAACAGAGAGCACTTTTTATTATTGTTCTGTTTTTTCCAGATAGCGGCGGATAGTTTTCACTATTTTCCTGTTTTGAAAATTCGCCTCGATCTCGTCCAACTCGACCGTCCGGCCGGACAGAATGCCCTGAATAAGCACCTCCGCGTAAAGCACCTCGCGGGTCTGCGGGTCTTTGAGATAAGCGAGCAGGTCAATGTTCATTTTTTCATTGATCCCCTCGATCATGCCGGTGAAAAAGGTGCAGTTCTCGCCGAACAGCCTGCCAATCTCTTCCATATACCGAAAGCCGGTCACGACCTCCTCCAGCCGCATGAGCCTGCGTTCCCGCCCGGCAAAGCTGCCGCCGTTGAGCAGCTTATCCGCCGTGGTGTTCAGCGCATCGCACACATCGAGCAGAATGCCGATATCGGGCAGGGCGTCGCCGTTTTCCCATTTGGAAACGGCCTGAAACGAAACATTCAGCTTTTCGGCAAGGTCTTTTTGCGTCATGCCGGCGCTCTTCCTCAAATGCTTCATGTATTGTCCGATTTTACAGGTGTCCACGTTGATTCTCCTTTTCCGTTTTTGGCTCTGTGGCTATCATACCACAAAAGAAGAAATTCGTGAATAACGGGAAACCTGAAAAAAGTCGAACGCAAGTTGAGTTTTGCAAAATCAGTGTTTGTTTTTGAGCTGTTCGATCCACTCCACGATCTTGAATCGCGGCTCATAGCGGGGCGACGCGGTGATGACCCGCCGTTCGTCCGGGGTGAAGCAGCCCTCCGCCTCGGTGCGGCTCGCCGCCGGCAGGCACAGCGGCGGGAACATGACACACCACCAGTTGTGACCCTGCGCCGCGCCGATATTCACGCGCACCGCCGTATAAACGCCTGCGGGCATGGTGAAGCTTTCATAGCAGCGGGTGTTGAAAAACTCTTTTTGCACGGTGATTTTTACAACATCCTCACAGCCGTTTTGGCGCAGCACCCGTTCGGCGGTCTGTTCGAGGGCGGCGATCTGCGGCGTGATCACCCGCACGGCGGCGGCCGCGGTGACCGTGCCGCTGAACGCCTCGTTTCCCTGCTGAAGCAGCGCGTCGCGCACCTTTAATTTGAGCTGCTGTGCTTTTGCGCTGTCGGAAGCCGCCACCACGTGCAGCCGCAGCACGTCGGAACGCACCGCAGCGCAAGCCTGCGCGAACCGCGCGACCGACGCCACGCCGAACGCCAGCACAAACACGAACACGAGTACAAGGATGTTTCGTTTCATTTTGATGATCTCCTTCCGGAATTTGACTTGCGTCACGGGAATTGCCGGGAGCCGGTGCTTTTCACCGGGGAACCCCCGGCGAGGGTTCCCCGCGCCGAAACAGTCCACCGGACTGTTTCAGCTCCCCTCCTGCGCTTTCGTGCTCTCAGGGCTTCGCCGACTGCGGTCGGCGACCAAAGGCGCTGCCTTTGGAATCTGCAAGCCTTTGAAAAGGCTTGACCGAAACTTTTGTTGGGAGATCCGCCCGTAATTCTCCGCAAAGAAGCAAAAAAACAGGCGGCAGATTTCTCTGTCGCCTGTATTCTTGACTGTGTTTTTTCGGTTTAATCACGCAATACCCAGATTTCTGGCCATTTCGGCGGTTTTGAGCTCGAGCAGCTTGGACACGCCCTTTTCCTGCATCGTCACGCCGTAGAGCACGTCGGCCTCTTCCATGGTGCCGCGGCGGTGCGTGATGAGAATGAACTGCGTGTTGGCGGTCATGCGCCGGGCATACTGCGCGTAGCGCACCACGTTGACTTCGTCGAGCGCGGCCTCCACCTCGTCAAAGAAACAGAACGGAGCCGGAGAGACCTTCAGGATGGCGAAGAGCAGCGCGATGGCGGACAAGCCCTTTTCGCCGCCGGAAAGCAGGTCGATGTTCTGCACGTTTTTGCCGGGCGGCTGCACCTTGATCTCGATCGGGCATTCCAGCACGTTGTGCTCGTCTTCAAGCACAAGCTCCGCCTTGCCGCCGTCGAACAATTCGGCAAAGGTCTCGCCGAAATGGCGGTTGATTTTGACGAACTGTTCGCGGAACTGCTCGGCCATTTTGGCGGTCAGCTCGGCGATCAGCTTTTCAAGCTCGGTCTTGGATTTTTCGATATCGCTGATCTGGGCGCTCATGTATTCGTAGCGCTCGGACACCTCTTTGTATTCGTCGATCGCGCCCACGTTCACGCTGCCCAGCGCGCGGATCTTGTTTTTGATCTCCTGCAGCCGGCGGCGCGCTTCGCCGATATCCTCAAGCTCAATACCCAGCTCCTGCGCCTCGCGGCGGCTGAGCTGATATTCGTCGTAGAGTTTGGCGACGGTGTCGTCAAGCTCTTTTTCCATCACGGTCTTGCGCTCTTCCAAACGGGCCACCTCGCCGGCGAGCTTTTCCCGGTCGGCCGATTTGGCGCGTTCCTCCTGCCGCAGGCGGGTCGCCAGAGCGTCCTGCTGCTGCTTGTCGGCAATGAGCTTTTCCACGTCTTCGTTGGAAGCCTTGCCGCGCCCGCGCAGCTCTTCCGCCTGCTGTTCCAACTGGCGGATATTCTCTTTGATGGCGCGGCTGCTTTCGGCAATGCCGCTGATCTCGCGGTTCAGGTCTTCCATGCGCAGGCCCTGATTGGCCATGCGGTGGCGCAGCATGGCCACGGTTTCCTGCTTGGATTGAATATCTTTTTGAACGGCCAGCAGGTCGAGTCTGGCGCGGCTTTCCGCCTTGCGGTTTTCATCCTCATCCAGCGTCAGCTGCTCGCGGTCCATCGTCAGCTTGGCGGTCACCTCACGCCGCGCGGCGATCTGCGTGTTCAGTTTGCCGATCTCGCACTGGATCTGTTCCACCGTTTGCTGCAGGCTCGCCAGCCGTTCGGCCGCCGTTTCCTTTTCGGTCTGCAGCTCGTTGAGCGAACGGGTCGTGTCGCTCAGACGGTCGCGCAGCAGCTTGATCTCGCCCTCGCGGCGGATGACATCCTCCTGCGCGCGGGTCAGATCGGCCTGTGTTCCGGCCAGATCGGCACGGCACGCCGCCAGATCGGACAGAAGCTGTTTATAATCGCTTTGCGCGGCCTCCTGCTGCTGTTCCATCGTTTTGCATTCGGCGTTGAGCCGCTCGATCTCGTTGGCGCGGCTGAGAATGCCGGCGTTTTGCGTGCGCGAGCCGCCCGTCATGGAGCCGCCGGGGTTGACCACCTGCCCGTCGAGCGTGACGAGCTTGAAGCGGTGGCCGTATTTTTTGGCGATGGAAACGGCGCAGTCCATATCCTCCACCACAACGGTCTTTCCCAACAGGGAAGAAACGATCTCACGCAGGCCGCTGTCGCTGCCGACGAGCTCATCGGCCACGGCAATGAAGCCGAACTGATCCTCCAGCCCCTTTTCCTCCAGCCTGCGCCCGCGAATGGCGGAAACCGGCAGGAACGTGGCGCGGCCGAGACGGTTTTCTTTCAAAAAGTTGATGGCGCGCTTGGCGTCGTTTTCGGTTTCGGTCACGATGTTTTGCAGCGCGCCGCCCAAAGCGGTCTCGATGGCGACGGAGTATTCCTCCTGCACGGAAATGAGCTGCGAGAGCACGCCGCGGATGCCGCGCATCGTGCCGCGCTTGACCTCGCGCATCACGGCCTTGACGCTGCCGGAATAGCCTTCCATGTTCTTTTCAAGGTCGTCGAGCATTTTGGCGCGGGAGCGTTTGCGGTCGATCTCGCGCTCGGCTTCTTCCATTTCGCGGCGCTTGGCGTCCGCCTTTTCGCCGCGGCTGTTCACCTTCATTTCATAGCCCCTGACCGCGTTGGTCAATTCGGTCACGGTCTGTTCGGCCGCCTTGAGCTGATCGAGCGCCTCGGTCAGCTGCGCATCGAGATCGGCAATGGCCTGACTGCGCGAAGCGGCGACCTCGTCGATGGTTTCCAGCCGCAGAGCGATCTCTTCGGCGGACGACTTGGCCGTGGAAATGGCCACGCGCTTGTCGCCGATCTGCTGCGCCAGCTGCGCGATCTGTTCGGATTGTTCGGCGATCTGCTCGGCAAAGCTGCGGCTTTCACTGCGGATCGCCTCGATTTTGGCGGCCGCCTCGGCGAGCAGCGCGAGCTTTTGCTTTTCGGCCTTTTTCAGCAGCTCGACCGTCTGCATGGTTTCGGTGACCTCGTCGTCGAGATCCTGCTTGGATTCCACCGCCGCCTCCATTTCGCGGGTGATGCGCTCGATGGTGGCGTTGTTATGTTCAATGGAGTTGAGCTCCACGGCGATCTTCGCGTCAAGCTGTGCCGCCTGCTCCTCCAGTTCGGAAGCGCTGCGGCGCATTTCGTCGATCTTCACGGTGTCGGCCTGACTGACCGCCATGGCCTGCTCCATTTCTTCCACGATCCGGTTCAGCTCGGCTTCCACCGCTTCGTATTGCGCGGCGGCGACCGTCAGCTTGTCCTCGTGCTGCTTGAGCTGTTCGCGCACCCGGTCGATGGTGTGCAGCCACAGCCCGATCTCCAGCGTTTTGCGTTCCTCGGCCAGCACCAGAAACTTCTGCGCCTTTTCGCTTTGCACCTTCAGCGGCCCGACGCGGCCTTCCAGCTCGGTCAGGATGTCGCGCAGGCGGATCATGTTTTCTTCCGCCAACGCCAGCTTGCGGTTGGCGTCGTTGCGGCGATAACGGTAATGGGAAATACCGGCCGCTTCCTCCAGCATATCGCGGCGCTGGCTGGATTTAGACGACACCATGTCGGCCACGCGCCCCTGACTGACCATAGAATAGCCGTCGCGCCCGAGACCCGTGTCCATAAACAGCTCGTTGACGTCCTTCAACCGGCAGATCTCGCCGTTGAGCATGTATTCGCTTTCGCCCGAGCGGTAATACCGCCGCGTGACGGTCACCTCATCCTTATCGCTTTGCAGCGAACGGTCGGCGTTGTCCAGCCGCAGCGTCACTTCCGCAAAGCCCTGCGCCTTGCGGATGTTGGTGCCGCTGAAGATGACGTCCTCCATTTTGGAGCCGCGCAGGTTTTTGCTGGACTGTTCGCCCAGCACCCAGCGCACCGCGTCGGAAATGTTGCTCTTGCCGGAGCCGTTGGGTCCGACGACGGAGGTGATGCCTTTGCCGAATTCGAGCACGGTCTTGTCGGGGAACGACTTAAAGCCCTGCATTTCAAGCGCTTTCAAAAACATCTTTCACAATTCCTTTATTCTCAGTTCGTAAACGGATAAGCTTTCATCGCCCAGCACGCGGCAGCGATAACCCTGCTGCGCCAGACGCGATAGATTTTTCTTTTTCTGCCCGATCATCTGGGAAACGGCCGAGGGCGAAACCAAAAGCTGATAATCGCCCCAAGGCCTGCCCTGCAATTGTTGAGCCGCCTTGCGGTAATAGATCTCCCCCTGACACAGCTCCCGCAGCGCCGGGTGGTAAGCGCCCGCGACCATCTGCCGCGCCACGTCGTCCTGCGCGTGAAGCCCCAGACGAATGACGCGAACGCCGTTTTCTTCAAAAAGCTGCAGCAGCTCGCTGCAAAGCGGCACGGATTGTTCCCAATCGGGCGGCTGGTAGACGCCGCTGCGGTAAAGCTGCTCGAGCCGCGTGCCCCGGAGCACCACGGTGGGATAAATGCGCACCGTCGCCGGGCGCAGGGCGATGAGCTGCCGGGCCGTTTCGCGGCTGTCCTCATCGGTCGAGCCGTAAAGCCCCGTCATCATCTGCAGCCCCAGTTCAAGCCCGCAGGCTGAAATGAGCTTTGACGCGCGAACCACGTCCGCCGCCGTATGCCCGCGCCCGTTGAGCGCCAGCACGCGGTCGTCCATGCTCTGCGCGCCCAGCTCCACGGCGCGCACGCCGTAGGCCTTGAGCAGCGTCAAAATCTCTTCGTCAATAAAATCCGGCCGGGTGGAAACGCGGACGCCGCCGGTGAGGAAGCCGGAATCCACGTGCTTTTTGGCCGCCGTGAGCAGCGTGAGCATTTCGCCGCGGTCAATGGCGGTGAAGCTGCCGCCGAAAAAGGCAAGCTGCACCGTGTCGCCCGGGTGAACGCCCTTTTTTGCCGCTTCGCACGCCCGGTCGATATCGGCCGCCGTCGGCTGCGCCGCCGCGCCGGAAATGACGCGCTGGTTGCAGAAGCTGCACTGCTGCGGGCAGCCCCGATGGGGCACGAAAACGGCGATGTTGGCGTGGCTCATGCTTCCCCCATGAGCTTGAGCGCCTCATGCGCCGCCGCCTGCTCGGCATGCTTTTTGCTGTGGCCGGTGCCGCGGCCGATGCAGTTGCTGTTGAGGTAGACCTCGACGGTGAAGGTTTTGTCGTGCGCCGGGCCGCTCTCGCCCGCAAGCACATATTCCAGCGTTTCCTCGGGGTTGCGCTGAATGATCTCCTGCAGCTTGGTCTTGTGATCTTTGAACGGCAGCTCGTTGAGATGCTGTTCGGATCGGCTGATGAACCGCAGCACGAACGCCTTGGCCGCCTTCATGCCGCCGTCAAGATAAATCGCGGCGATGACCGCCTCAAACGCGTCGGACAGGATCGACGGCCGCTCGCGCCCGCCGGTGTTCACTTCGCCCTTGCCAAGTAAAATGAAAGAGCCCAAATCAATTTCCTTGGCAAAACCGAAGAGCGACTGTTCGCAAACAATGGCGGCGCGGATCTTGGTCAATTCGCCCTCGGGCATATCTTTATGGTGTTCAAAAAAGAATTCGGCGCTGATGAGCCCCAGCACGCTGTCGCCCAGAAATTCCAGCCGTTCGTTGAACAGGCCGCCGCATTCGTTGGCATAGGAGGAATGGGTCAGCGCCGTGCGCAGCAGGTCCTTGTTGTGGAACGTGTAGCCGATCTTTTTTTCAAACGTCGCTAAATCTGTTTTCATGCTTTCGCCTCCTTTTCCGTTGATGCCAGCTGCTCCCGCAGCACTTGCAGCCCGCGCGCGGCCAGAGCGCCGTACCGCTCTTTTTTGTTGCGGATCTTTTCCGGCAGGGGCGGCAGAATGCCGAAATTCGCCCCCATCGGCTGAAAATCCTTTGCTTCGGAATGGCTCATATAATCCGCCAGCGCGCCCATCATGGTTTCGCGGCGGAGCACCAGACTTTCTTCACCATTGAGCCGCCGCACAGCGTTCACGCCCGCCAGAATGCCGGAGGACGCCGATTCCATGTAGCCCTCCACGCCGGTGATCTGCCCGGCGAAGAACAGCTCGGGACGGCTGCGCAGGGAATAATCCGCGTTGAGCAGACGGGGGCTGTCCAAAAAGGTGTTGCGGTGCATGACGCCGTAGCGCACGAACTCGGCGTTTTTCAGCGCCGGGATCATCGAAAACACGCGCTGCTGCTCGCTGAATTTGAGGTTGGTCTGGAACCCGACCAGATTGAACAGCGTGCCCTCGGCGTTTTCGCGGCGCAATTGCAGCACCGCCCACGGGCGGTGCCCGGTGCGCGGATCGCGCAGACCGACGGGCTTGAGCGGCCCGAAGCGCATGGTATCCTCCCCGCGCGCGGCCATGGCTTCGATGGGCATGCAGCCCTCATACACGTCGTGCCGTTCGTCGAACGCCTGCGTCTGCGCCCGTTCGGCGCCGACGAGCGCCTGATAAAACGCCTCATATTCCGCCTTGTTCATCGGGCAGTTGAGGTAATCCTCCTCGCCGCCGCGGTCGTAGCGGGATTGGGTGAAGATGCAGTCGTGATCCAAGCTTTCCGCGCTGACGATGGGCGCGGCCGCGTCGAAAAAGCTCAGCCGACCGCCGCAAAGCTGTTCGATTTTTTGCGCGATGGCGTCCGACGCCAGCGGGCCGACGGCAAGAATGCACACGCCCGCGGGGATTTCGGTCACTTCGCCGTGGCGCACGGTGATGAGCGGATGCGCCGTGATCTTTTCGGTGATGAACTGCGAAAAACGGTCGCGGTCAACGGCCAGCGCGCCGCCTGCCGCGACGGCGCATTGGTCGGCCGCCTGCATGCAAAGCGACCCGAATTCGCGCATCTCGGCCTTGAGCAGCCCCGCGGCGCTTTCAAGGCGGCTGGCCTTGAGTGAATTGGAACAGACCAGCTCGGCAAACCCGTCGGATCTGTGCGCCGGGGAGCGCTTTTCGGGCTTCATTTCGCACAATTCGACCGCAACGCCGGCTTTGGCTGCCTGCCAGGCCGCCTCAACGCCCGCCAGACCTGCGCCGACCACGGTGATCTTATTCATCGGTTTTACCCTTCTTTTTGCTTGCTTTGGCCGTATAGCCGCAGCCCTCGTTGAGGCAGGCGATCATGCCGCCGCGCTGCTTGAACAGCGCCTTGCCGCACTGCGGGCAAACGTCGCCCGTGGGCTTATCCCACGTGACGAAATCGCATTTCGGCCAGTTTTCGCAGCCGTAGAACGTGTGACCCTTGCGGCTGCGCTTTTCGACCACCTTGCCGCCGCACTTGGGGCAAAGCGCGCCGGTTTCCTGCACGAGGGGCTTGGTGTTTTTGCAGGCGGGATAATTCGGGCAGGCCAGGAATTTGCCGTAGCGCCCGATCTTGACCACCATCATCGCGCCGCATTTTTCGCACGGGATGTCGGTTTTGTCTTCTTCCAGCTCGATCTTCACGCCCTGCATGTCAGCCTTGGCCTTGTCGAGCGTTTTTTCAAAGTCGCCGTAGAAATCGCGGAGCACCTGCACGTAGTCTTCCCGGCCGTGCTCGACTTCATCGAGCGAATTTTCCATCGACGCGGTGAATTTGACGTTGACGATCTTCGGGAAACGCTCGTTGAGCAGGCGCGTGGTGGCGATGCCCAGCTCGGTGGGCACCAGCTGCTTGGCGGCGCGCTTGACGTATTCCCGCTTGATGATCGTGGTGATGATCGTGGCATAGGTGCTCGGGCGGCCGACGCCGTTTTCTTCCAGCGCCTTGATCAGCGACGCTTCGGTGTAGCGCGGCGGCGCCTGCGTGAAGTGCTGCGCGGGGATCAGTTCCTTGAATTTGAGCTTTTCCTCACTTTTCAGTTCGGGCAGCTTCGCGTCCTTTTCGTCCTCGGCGTCGCTGCTTTCTTCATACAGCGCGGTGTAGCCCTCAAATTTGACCTCATAGCCGCTGGCGGAAAACAGGCAGTAGCCCTCGTCGCCCGGCTTCTGCGCCTTGATCTCGGCCTTGACGGTGTTCTGGATGCAGTCGGCCATCAGGCTGGCCATAAAGCGCAGCCAGATGAGGTTGTAAAGCTTATACTGTTCCGCATTCAGGCTGCCCTTGACCATGGCGGGCGTCAGCTCCGGGTTGGTGGGGCGCACGGCCTCATGCCCGTCCTGCGCGTTGGCGCGCTGCTTGAAATAGCGCGGCTTGTCGGGCAGGAATTTGTCGCCGTAAGCGGCGCGGATATAGTTGGAGCCCTGCTCCCTCGCCTGATCGGAAATGCGCAGGGAGTCCGTTCTCATGTAGGTGATCAGACCCATGGAGCCGTGCCCCTGCACGTTGACGCCTTCATAAAGCTCCTGCGCGATCTTCATCGTGCGGGAGGATTGGAAGTTCAGCCGACGCGAAGCCTCCTGCTGCATGGTGGAGGTGGTGAAGGGCGGCGCGGGGCTCTTTTTGCGCGTGCCCTTTTTGACCGAGCCGACCGTGTATTCCGCGCCCTCCAGCCGGGCGATATAAGAATCGGTCTGCTCTTTGGTTTTCAGCTTGACCTTGCCGCTTTCATCGCCGACAAAGGCAGCGGTCAGCGTGCGGCGTGCGGAGTTGACGAGCTTGGCGTCGAGCGACCAGTACTCCTCCGGCACAAAGCGGTTGATCTCATCCTCTTTGTCCACGATCAGCCGCACCGCCACGCTCTGCACGCGCCCGGCGGAAAGCCCGCGGCGGATCTTCTGGCTGACAAAGGGGCTGAGCTTGTAGCCGACGAGCCGATCAAGAATGCGGCGCGCCTGCTGGGCGTTGACCATGTCCAGATCGACCGTGCGGGGGTTGGCCATGCCGGTTTCGATGCCCTTGCGGGTGATCTCGTTAAAGGTCACGCGGTTTTTCTGGTTCAGGTCAAGATCGAGCAGGGTGGCCAGATGCCAGGAAATGGCCTCGCCTTCGCGGTCGGGGTCGGTGGCCAGCAGCACGCCGCTGCTTTTTTTGACCATGCTTTTCAGGTCGGCCACGAGCTTTTCCTTGCCCTTCACGATCTCGTATTTGGGGGCAAAATCGTTGTGTACATCCACGCTCAGCTTGGAGGCGGGCAGATCGCGCACATGGCCGACAGAGGCGGTCACCTCATAGCCCTTGCCCAGAAAGCCCTTGATCACCTTCGCTTTGGAAACGGATTCCACAATCACAAGTTTCGACATATTGATTCACTCTGCGGAGAAGGCCGAAAGAGCCGTTCTCCTTCCTTTCGTGTAATTCTCTGAATTGGTTTTCGTCAATCCGCCGCGGCAAAGCGTTTGCCCGGCAGCGGCCTGACAAGGCCGAGAAGCTGCAGTTCGGTCAGGGTCTGCGACAGCAGCGGCGCGCTCAGCCCGCTTTGCGCCGCGAGCGCGTCAAAGCTCACGGGCTCACTGTCGATACCGGCGTAAACCGCCCGCTGCGCGTCGGTGAGCGTTTCGGGCGCCAGCTTTTTGCGCCCGGCCGGCTTGCGGATGGGTTCGCTGTGCAGCGCGGACAGATCGAGCCCGTAAAGAAACGCATAATCGTACAGCACGTCTTCCGCGCAGAAAACGGGCTTGGCGCCGTTGGCGATGAGCACGTTCGAGCCGGTGAAGGCGGAACTGATCACGTCGCCCGGCACGGCGAAAACGTCGCGGTTCTGGCGGTAGGCGCAGGCAGCCGTGCCCAGTGAGCCGCTGTTTTCACCGGCTTCGATCACGAGCGTGCCCTTGGCCAGGCCGCTGATGATGCGGTTGCGCTGCGGAAAGCTGCCCGGAAACGGCTTGGCAAACGGCACGAATTCGCTGATGACCGCACCATTTGCGGCAATGTCGCGGCGAAGCCCCTCGTTTTCACTCAGGTAAGCCGCGCCGAGCCCGCAGCCCATGACCGCCACGGTCGTGCCGCCGCCCTCGAGCGCACCGCGGTGCGCCGCCGTGTCGATGCCCAGAGCGCCGCCGCTGACGACCGTCATGCCGACTCTGGCAAAATCCGCCGTTAAGCGGTGGGCGACTTCAATGCTGTAACGCGTCGCGTCCCGCGCGCCGACCACGGCGATCATCCGTTCCTCCTTCAGACAGGCCGGATCGCCCCAGACGTAGAGCACGCCGGGCGCGTCGACGATCTGCTTGAGGTTTTTGGGATAGTATTCGCTGTTGATGTCGACAATATGCCACGCGTTTTCGTCGCATTGACGAACGATCATTTTCGCTTCGGTCAGATCGCGCGGCTCCATGCGGCGAAGCTGCGCGGCGCGGAACAGCCCGGTGCCGACCCATTCCGCGGCGCCGGCGTCAAAGCATTCCCTCGCGGAAGAAAAGAACGAAAACACGTCAAAGCTGCTCGCACCCGTGCCCAGGCACCGCGACAGCCAGACGCTGTAGACCCGTTCATCCTTTTCTTCAATCATCTCATCAGCTCCCACATGATGATGGCCGCCGCCATGGAGGCGTTGAGCGATTCCGCCCGGCCGCCCATGGGCACGCGCACCCGCTTGGCACAGCTTTGCGCCGTCAAATCGGTCACGCCGTTGCCCTCGTTGCCGATCACGCAAATGGTTTTGACCCCAAGGTCGGTTTTGGTGATGTCGTCAGCCGAAGCGTCGGGCGTGGAAGCAAGCGTCGTGAACCCGCGTTCGGCAAATTCCGCCAGCGCCTGCGGCAGGTCGTCGACCGTTGCCGTCGGCAAACGAAGCAGCGAACCCATCGCCGCGCGCTGCGCTTTGGGGTTGTAGACGTCGCAGCAGCCGCACAGCACGGCGCCGCCGACGCCGAGCGCCTCCGCCGTGCGGATGACGGCGCCCAGATTGGCGGGATCCTGAATATTCTCCAGCGCGATCAACTTGCTTTTGCTATATATAATACCTATATTGTCAGATTTGTCAAGTGTTTTGCAAACGCAAAAAATGCCCTGCGGCGAAAACGTGTCGCTCAGGCGGTCTGCCGCCGCGCCGGACACGAGATAGACCTCCTCGCTTTTTTCGGTGAGGAAGGCGACCTCGTCGCGGTATTTTTCCGCCGCTTTTTCGGTATAAAACAGTGTTTTCACCGGCACGCTGCCGGCGGCGTCGACGCACAGCCGGGCGCCCTCGGTGAAAAACAGGCCTTCCTCCCGGCGCGCCTTCGCGCTGTCGCGCACGCGCACGGCGAGCTTAATTTTTTCGTTGGCTTTGCTGGTAATGAGTTCGTGCATGGCGTTCCTCCGAACGAAACAAAATCACGCCCCGGTGGGGGCGTGATAGAATGAGCGATTATTAAAGGGCGGCCTTGGCCTTTTCGCAAAGAGCGGTGAAGCCCGCCGGGTCGGCGATGGCGATCTCGCTGAGCATTTTGCGGTTGAGGCTGATATCGGCTTTTTTGAGGCCGTTGATGAGCGTGGAATAATTCATGCCGTTGAGCTTGGCGGCTGCGGAGATTCTGGTGATCCACAGACGGCGGAAATCACGCTTCTTGAGCTTGCGGCCGATGTAGGCGTACTGGCCGGACTTCATGACCGCCTGCTTCGCGGTCTTGAAAAGCTTGGCCTTGGAGCCGTAGTAGCCCTTCGCCATTTTCAGAACTTTATTTCTTCTTTTGCGCGTCATAATTGCGCCTTTGATACGAGCCATGATAAGTTACCTCCGATAATCAGTAAATTGAGCTTCCGATATTATTTGTAGGGAACAAGACGCTTGATCTGCTTGCAGTTGGTCACGTCGGCGACTTGGACCTTGCGAAGGTTTCTCTTGCGCTTGGTGCTCTTCTTGGTCAGGATGTGGGACTTGTAGGCATGGCCTCTCATGGGCTTACCGTTCTTCGAGATCTTAAAACGCTTCTTGGCACCGCTGTGGGTTTTGATTTTGGGCATTTTGGTTTCCTCCTTCGTTATTTGGCTGCCTTGGGAACAAGGAACATCAGCATGGAACGGCCTTCAAGCTTTGCCGCTTTTTCGACCGACGCCGATTCGGCGCACGCCTGCGCGAAACGGTCCATGATTTCAAGGCCGAGGTTGGTGTGAGCCATCTCACGGCCGCGGAACCGGATCGACACCTTCACTTTGTTGCCGTCGGCAAGGAATCGTTTGGCGTGACCGACCTTAGTGTCGAAGTCGTGCGTATCAATGTTGACCGAAAGACGGATCTCTTTGATTTCGACGATCCGCTGGTTCTTTCGCGCTTCTTTCTCGCGCTTGGCCTTTTCAAAGCGGAACTTGCCGTAATCCATGATCTTGCACACAGGCGGCTTGGCCTGCGGCGCAATTTTAACCAAGTCAAGGTTTTTTTCTTCCGCGATCTTCAGCGCTTCGGCAGCCGACATGATGCCGAGCTGTTCCCCGTCGCTGCTGATCACGCGCAGCTCGCGATCCCTGATTTCATCATTGATCTGCAGATCTTTCGCACTAATGTTCAAGCACCCCCAAATGAAATAAAAAAATAATGCGCAAGCAGACACACCGCTTGCACACAACAACACGCAGCCGCGCAAAAAGGCGCCGTTGCGGAATATTGACCGCCCTCGGGAACGGGCCCGGACGGTGAGGAAGCGGATTCCTGCTTTGTTTGCCCGTCAATAGTAGCAGACTTCCGCCATGCTGTCAAGCCTTTTTTTCGACTTTTTCGCAATTTTCAAAAAAAGTTGCATCTTTCGCATTGATATGGTATCATAATTTAGTTATTAACTCAATCACCCGGGAGAACAGAATGAAAGAAAAAGTCGTGATCACCATTACCGACCGTCACGAGATCGACGGCGAAAGCGAGCATTCCAGGCTAACCACCGTGGGCGAGCTGGAAAGGACCCCCACCGGCTGCATCCTCAGCTATGATGAAGCCGATGATTTCAACGGCTGCCGCGTCACGCTCACCTACACGTGCGGCCGCGTTGAAATGCAGCGCTCCGGCGCGCACTGCGCCAACCTGACCGTTGAGCGGGGGCGGCGCTATTCCTGCGCCTACACCACCGAATTCGGCGACCTGACGCTGGGCGTTTTCGGCAAAGAGGTGCGCGGCTCCCTGCGTGAAAAAAGCGGGCGGCTGTTTTTCAGCTACACGCTCGACTTCGATTCCGGCTTCTGCTCCCAAAACGATCTGACCGTTGATTACCGCTGTGAATAAAAAGGAGTAACCCCCTATGTCCAAACTCGTCAACCTTGTTCAGGAACAGATCCAAACGGCTGTTTCTCAGGCGTTTGCCGCCTGCATCGCCTCCGGCGCGCTGCCCGAGGCCGAAGCCCCCGCCTTCAACATCGAGGTGCCGGCCGACCGCGCCAACGGCGACTTTTCCACCAACGCCGCCATGGCGGGCGCCAGAGCGTTCCGCCGCGCCCCCCGCCTGATCGCCGACGCGCTGTGCGCGGCCATGCAGACGGAAGGCACCTATATCGCAAAATGCGAACCGGCAGGACCGGGCTTTATCAATTTTTACCTGTCCGACCGTTTTTATTCCGATATCGTGGCGGATATTCTTGCCATGGGCGAAAGCTACGGCTCCTCCGATTACGGTCAGGGCAAAACCGTTAACATTGAATTTGTTTCCGCCAACCCCACGGGCCCCATGCACATGGGCAACGCCCGCGGCGGCGCGCTGGGCGACTGCCTCGCCTCGGTGATGGAACGCGCGGGCTACAAGGTGACCCGTGAGTTTTACGTCAACGACGCCGGCAACCAGATCGCCAAATTCGGGCTGTCGCTCGACATCCGCTACCGTCAGCTCTTCGAGGGGGAAAACGCGCCCGAGCTGCCGGAGGACAGCTACCACGGCGAGGACATTGCCGAACGCGCCAAGGAATTCGCCGACGTTTACGGCGACAAGTATATCGGCGCGAGCGAAGAGGAACGCCGCGCGGCGCTGGTTGCCTTTGCGCTGCCCAAAAACATTGACAGCATGCACGAAAGCCTCGATAAATACCGCATTTATTATGACGTGTGGTTCCGCGAAAGCTCGCTGTATCAAAGCGGCGAACTGCAGGACACGCTCGACCTGCTCAAAGCGAAGGGGCTGACCTATGAAAAGGACGGCGCGCTGTGGTACAAGGCGACCGAGCACGGCGGTGAAAAAGACGAAGTGCTCGTGCGCGCCAACGGCAACCCCACCTATTTTGCCGCCGACATCGCCTACCACCGCAACAAGCTGGAAAAGCGGAACTTCGATAAAGCCATCAACGTCTGGGGCGCCGACCACCACGGCCACGTGGCGCGCATGAAGGGCGCGCTCGACGCCATCGGCATCGATTCCTCGCGCCTGGATATCATCCTCATGCAGCTTGTGCGCCTCATCCGCGACGGCAAGGTGGACCGCATGTCCAAACGCACGGGCAAGGCCATCACGCTGGTCGATCTGCTGGAGGAGATTCCCATCGACGCGGTTCGCTTTTTGTTCAACATGCGCGAGCCCGGCTCGCAGATGGATTTTGACCTTGACCTCGCGCTGGAGCAGAGCGCCCAGAACCCGGTCTATTATTGTCAGTACGCGCACGCGCGCATTTGCAGCATTTTCAAAAAGCTCAACAAAGACCCGAACGAAGCAATCGCCGTCACGCCCGAGCAGCTCGATCTGCTCACCGCGCCGGAGGAACGCGAGCTGATCGCCCACCTGGCCACGCTCACGGGGGAGATCGTCGCCGCCGCGAAGCACTACGATCCGGCCAAGATCACGCGCTTTTGCGTGGAGCTGGCAACGCTGTTCCACAAGTTTTACAACGCCTGCCGCGTTTCCACCGACTCGCCCGACCTCACCGCCGCGCGGCTGGGGCTTTGCCGCAGCGTGAAGGTCACGCTCAGCGGCATGCTGAAAATGCTCGGCATCACCGTGCCTGAATCCATGTAAAAGGAGCTGTCTTTCATGTATTCGTGCCACATCATCGCGCACCGCGGCGCCAACAAGCGCGCCCCGCAGAACACCCTGCCCGCGTTTCAAAAGGCGCTGGAGATCGGCTGCGACGGCTTTGAGACCGACGTGCATCTTTCCAAAGACGGCGTGCCGATCATCTGCCACAACGACACCATCGACGCCACCTCCAACGGCTCGGGGCGCATCAGCGACCTGACGCTCGAACAGCTGAAAAGCTATGATTTCGGCAGTTATTTCAGCCGGGAATTTGCCGGCACCCCCCTGCCCACGCTCGATGAATTTCTGGCGCTGGCCGCGCAGGGCGGCATCAAAATCCTGAACATCGAACTGAAAAAGGAACCGGATGACGACCGCCGCGACGAGCTGGTGAGCAAAACGCTCGAGGCTGTGGAGCGCCACGGGCTCAACGACAGCCTGCTCATTTCCAGCTTTTGCCCCAAAATCCTCAAGCTCGCCAAGCAAAAGAATCCGGCGATCCAGACCGCTTACCTTTATCCCTACGGCTACCTTCACGCGCTCAAGGTCGTCATTCCGCCCATCCGGCACATGAAGGAGCTGGACTGCGCCGCCTCCCACCCGTTCAAGGCATGCATCCGGGGCGATTATGTGGAGCAATGCCACAAAAACGGGCTGGCCGTCAACGTCTGGACGGTGGACGAGGCGGAAGAGATCCGCAGCATGCTGCGCGCCGGGGTCGACGGCATCATCACCGACTGCCCCGACCGCATCCACTACATTCTGGATGAAATGAACGAAGAATCGTGACGGATCACAGCAGGATCGGCTGAAGCTGTTCGCCGTTGAGCGCCGCCCGCACGGCGGCCTCGGTCCTGTCAAAATCGGCCACGATGCTGCGCGGCTTGCCCGCGGGCTGATCCTGCCGCAGGGGCACGAAATAATACCCCCGGCGGTTGAGCAGCGTGCCGATGCTTTTGGCCGAGCCGCTCAGCGCGTCGTTCGTGGAAACCGCCAGCAGCAGCGGGCGCTGCGTGCGCAAATGCGATTTGCACGCCATGGTCACCGCCGTGTCGGTGATGCCGGCGGCCAACTTGCCCAGCGTATTGCCCGTGCAGGGCTCGACCAGAAGCAGGTCGAACATCTTTTTCGGGCCGATCGGTTCCGCCTGCACGATGGTATGAATGACCGGCTGCCCCGTGATCGCCTCGGCGCGTTCCCGAAACGACTGCGCCGTGCCGAAGCGGGTATCCGTCTGATAAGCAAAGTCCGAAAAGATCGGCGTCACCGCGGCGCCGGTCTTTTTTAATCGCTCCATCTGCGCCAGCGCCGCCTCAAACGTGCAGAACGAACCGCACAGCGCAAACCCGATGCGAATGCCGTTCATGGTTTCCCCTCCCTTTCACAGGACAGGATCGCCCGCGCGATGGCTTCCCCCGCGCTGCGCGGCGAAAGCCGGCCGGGCAGCCCGGGCGCTTTGAGATAGCGCAGGCCGTATTGACCGACCGTTTCTTCTTCGGCGCAGGGCACGGACGCAAGCTCCACCATCATCGCCTCGCGCTTCAGGAGCAGCAGGTGCTTTTCCTCAAGGATCGGCGCCGGCACGGTGTTGATCAGCACGTCGCACTGCGGCAATTCGCCTTCCATGCTGTAAAGGGGAACAGCTTTGCAGCCGTCGCTTTCGGCGCGGATCCGGTCTTTTTCCGCGCGTGCCGCCACGGTCACCTTGCCGCCCAGTGCACGCAGCCGGGGCGCCAAAGCTGAAGCGATCCTACCATATCCTGTGATCAAAAAAGACGAACCGCAAACGGTTGTGTCGGTCGCGCCGATGATCTCAAACAGCGCGCCCTCCGCCGTGGCCGCCGCGTTGGCATAAAGCAACGCCTCGTTTTTGTAATAATCGTAAAGCTTTGCGCCTTTACGTTCGACCGATTCCCGCCACGCCGGTTCGGGCAGCCCGGCGAACACGGTCTGCCCGCCGTGCAGCGTTTCGGCCAGCTCCGTCAGCGAAACGGGCAGGGATCGACGCGAAAAAAACACCGTTTCACCGTCCCGGCTCATCGGCAGAGGCAGCACCAGGCGCTCGCATTCCTTCACCTGCCGCGTCCACGCCGCCGAATCCGCGGCAAACACAACGGCGTGCCCCGCCAGCAGCAGCGACCTGGCCGCGTACTGCTGGCGCCGATCGCCGCCCATGAATAAATATTTTTCCATTTCTCCCACCAACTTGTTAAAATAAATTGCCCCGACCCATAATATGTGATATAATAATGATTTGTTAAAGCGACTCAAGTCAAAACCGAGGTGATTTACGATGAAAACCATCGATCAACTGTTAAAAGAAGTCAAGCGCGTTCACTTCATCGGCATCGGCGGCTCCGGCATGTGCCCGCTGGCCGAGATCCTGCACGCCAACGGCTACGAGATCAGCGGCTCGGACGTGAACGAAAGTGAAACGCTCGCCCGCGTGCGCAAGCTCGGCATCCCCGTGGCCATGCCGCAAAAGGCCGAAAACATCGAAGGCGCGGAAATGATCGTTTACACCGCCGCCCTGCTGTCCGACAACCCCGAGCTCTGCGCGGCGAAAACCTCCGGCATCCCGACCTTTGAGCGTTCCAAGCTCTTCGGCGCGATCACGCGCCTGTACGACAACGCCGTTTGCATCAGCGGCACCCACGGCAAAACGACCGTGACCTCGCTGCTCACCCAGATCATGCTCATGGGCGGGCTCGACCCGAGCGCCGTCATCGGCGGGCGGCTGCCTCTGATCAACGCCAACGGGCTGGTCGGTCACAGCGAAAACATCGTGTGCGAGGCCTGCGAATTCGTCGACACGTTTCTGGATCTGTCGCCCGACGTGGCGGTCATTCTGAACATTGACGAAGACCACATGGATTATTTCAAAACGATGGAAAACCTCATTGCGTCGTTCCACAAATTCTGTCAGCAGACCACGCGCACGCTCGTGATCAACAAGTCCGACCCCAACGTGCTCAAGGCGATCGAGGGCGTGGAAGGCAAGCGCGTCATCACCTTCGGCCTCACGCCCGACTGCGATTTTTACCCCGCCAACGTTCACATGGAGCGCGGCGCGTTCCCGGCGTTTGACGTGATGCAGGGCGGGCAGAAGGCCTTTGACGTGCAGCTGAACATCCCCGGCGAACACAACGTGCTCAACACGCTCGCTGCCGTGGCGGCCGCCTACGCTTCCGGCATGGAGCCGGCCGACTGCAAGCAGGCCATCGAAGCCTTCGGCGGCGCGGGGCGGCGCTTTGAAAAGATCGGCACGTTCGGCGGCGTCGATCTGTTCGACGATTACGCGCACCACCCGGCGGAACTGGAGGTCACGCTGCGTTCCGCCCTGCGCATGGGCTACCGCAGTGTGTGGGCGGTGTTCCAGCCGTTCACGTTCTCCCGCACCGTCATGCTCATGGATGATTTCGCCCGCGTGCTCAGCCTGCCCGACCACGTGGTCATGACCGAGATCATGGGCTCGCGCGAACGCAACACCTGGGGCGTGACCACCGCGCAGCTGGCTGAAAAGGTCCCCGGCAGCGTGTGGTTCAACACCTTTGACGAGGTGGCGCAGCACGTGGTCGGCCACGCTGAACCCGGCGACATGGTCATCACGCTCGGCTGCGGCGACATTTACAAAGCCGGCAAGATCATGCAAAAACTTTGGAAAGAGAAAGAGGCTGAATGAAATGAGGATCGTCACCCAAACCGATACCCTCGGCCGTCGCCTGGGCGACAAGGCCGCCGTGGAGATCATTGCCCGCGCGGGCTTCGGCGGCATTGATTATTCGATGTTCCCGATGAACGACCCGAAAAGCCCGCTGCTCGGCGACGAGATGCCCGCGATCATCGACGAATTGAAAGAAACCGCGGCCCGCTACAGCATTCCGTTCACGCAGGCGCACGCGCCGTTCCCCTCCATGCGCAAAGATAATGAGGACTACAACAAATTCATTTTCACTTCCATCGTCCGCTCGATGGAGATCGCCGGGCGGCTCGGGGTGGAAAACATCGTGGTGCACCCGATCTCGCTTTCGCCCTTCGGCACCGATTTTGATCTGAACTACCGGTTCTATCAGCGGCTCGTGCCGTACATAGACGAATACGGCGTGCGCGTGTGCACGGAAAACATGTTCGGCCATCAGGACGGGCGGCACACGCCCTCCGCCTGCGCCAGCCCCGCCGATTTCCGGCAGCTCAACGACATGCTCGGCACCGAACGCTTCGGCGCCTGCCTCGACCTCGGGCACTGCGGGCTGGTCGGCTTCAAGGCCAGCGAGCTCATCCGCGCGCTGGGGCCGGAGCATCTGGTCGCGCTGCACACGCACGACAACGATTTCAACTCCGACATGCACATTTTCCCCTTCAACGGCCGGATCGACTGGGCGGACACCATGCACGCCCTGTATGAGATCGGCTACCGGGGCAACCTCACCTTTGAGGCGGACAATTCGCTGCTCTCCTGCCCCGACAGCTTCTTGCCCGTCGCCGAACGCCATCTGCACGACATCGGTCTGGCACTGATGGACATGATGAAATAAACCGAAACAGCACCACACAAACAAAAGAAAGGATTGTGAACCATGGCTGATTTTTTCAACCGCTTCATCTCCGCTTTTCTCACCGTGATCCTGTTTTTCTCCAACCTTTTTGCCCTGCCCATGAAGCCCTTTGAGCCGACGCCGGAAACCCCGGAGCAAAAAGAGCCGGGGCTGACCCTGTGCGTGGATGATTACGCCATCATCCTGCCCGCTGCCGCCAAGCCCTATGAAACGACGGCGGCGAAAACGCTGCAGGATTATCTGAAAAGGATCAGCGGCATCACGCTCCCGATCCGGACCGACGAAACGGCGCAGAGCGGCAAGGAGATCGTGCTCGGCTTCACCAACCGCAGCCGTGCCGATTCCGCTGCCGAGCTGATCGACGACGGCTACCTTTGTCAGGTCGTCGGCACGCGCGTTTTCATCAACGGCGCAGGCACGCGCGGCACGATCTACGGCGTGTATCATTTCCTTGAGGAAGTGTTCGGCTGCCACTGGTACACCAAAGACCTGATCGTGGTGCCCGAGGCGGAGTCGCTTCTGGTGCCGCAGGATCTGAACATGAAGCAGGAGCCTTATTTTGAAAGCCGCGAGACCGACTGGATCAGCCCCAACGACGCGACCTATTCGCTGGCCAACAACCTCAACGGCGGCACCTACCGCCATTTCGGCGAGGACAAGGGCTGCACGGTCAATTACCTCGGCGGCTTCTGCCACACGCTGGCCACCGCCCGCTGCGCCCGCAGCACCTATTTTGAAACCCACCCCGAATATTTCGCCTACCGCATCGATAAAAGAGAGCGCGTCGACCGTCAGCTCTGCCTGACGAACCCCGACGTGGTGCGGATCGTCACGCAGGAGGTGCTCGACCTGCTGCGCGCCAACTACAACCCCGCAAGCGACAGCCTGCAGATCGTCTCGCTCACGCAGGACGATAATCAGGATTACTGCCAGTGCGACAAGTGCCGCGCGCTCGACGAGGCCAACGGCTCCCACGCCGGCACGATGATCACCTTCGTCAACCAGGTGGCCAAAGCCGTCAAAGACGCGGGCTACGACAAGGTCGCCATCGACACCTTCGCTTATCAATACACCCGCCAGGCGCCCACCAACGTCAAGCCGGACGACAACGTCATCGTGCGCCTTTGCTCCATCGAATGCTGCTTCTCGCACCCGATGGAGGATAAAAGCTGCAAACAGAACGCCGACTTCATGAAGGACTTTGCCGACTGGGGCAAGATCTGCAGCCGCATCTACATCTGGGATTACACCACCAACTATTCCAACTACATCGGGCCGTTCTGCGATTTCGGCGTGATCCAGCCGAACATGCAGACCTTCGTGAAGAACAACGTCAAGGGCGTTTATGAAGAGGGCAACTACACCGCCGCCGAGAGCAACGGCGAATTTGCCGAACTGCGCGCCTACCTGCTCAGCCGCCTGATGTGGGACCCGTACCTTGATTATGAGGCGGAAATGGACGGCTTCCTCAAAGCATACTACGGCGGCGGCTGGCAATATGTGCGCGAATTCATCCGCATGATGACCGATTACACCGGCAAATACGGCCAGCACATGACCATCTACCGCTCCATGACCGATAAATCCGTGCTCTGCTTCAGCAAGCGCGAGATCAACTACTGCGACGACCTGTGGCAAAACGCCGTGGCCAAAGCCGGAACGCCGGCGCAGCAGCAAAACGTGGAACGCTCCCTGCTTTGCTGGCGCTACTGGAAGGCGTGCAACCGCGTGGCGGAGTTTTCCAGAAAAAACAACAAAGACGGACAGGAGAGCCAAAAGCTCTACGACGATTTTGTCGCCTTCGGCATCCGCCGCATCTTTGAGGGCGGAAACGGCATGTTGAGCGCAGCGCCCGATCTGACGAAAGTGCCGCGCGAATGGTATGAAAGGGTGGACTGACATTGATCCAAGCCATTAACGTAACCCTGCAATACGGCGGGCGGACGCTGTTCCAGCACGCCGACCTCACCTTTTCCCGCGGGAACTGCTACGGCGTCATCGGCGCCAACGGCGCGGGCAAATCCACGTTTCTCAAAATCCTCTCGGGCGAGATCGAGCCGAACAAGGGCGAGGTCGTCGTCACCCCGGGCGAGCGCATTTCCATTTTACGGCAGGATCACTTCGCGTTTGACGACTGCGGCGTGATCCGCACCGTGCTGCTGGGCAACCCGAAGCTGTGCGAGATCATGGACGAAAAAGAAGCGCTTTACAGCAAGGAGGATTTCACGGAAGAGGACGGCATGCGCATCAGCGAGCTGGAAGAGACCTTTGCCGAAATGGACGGGTGGAGCGCGGAAAGCGACGCCGAGATCCTGCTCAACGGGCTGGGCGTGACCAACGAATTTCACGAAATGAAAATGGGCGACCTGCCCAACGATGTCAAAGTGAAGGTGCTGCTCGCGCAGGCGCTGTTCGGCCAGCCGGACATTCTGCTCATGGACGAACCGACCAACCACCTCGACGTGGACGCGATCCACTGGCTGGAGGAATTTCTGATCGATCTGGAAAGCACCATCCTCGTCGTGTCGCACGACCGCCACTTCCTCAACAAGGTGTGCACCCACATCGTCGACATCGACTACGGCAAGATCACCATGAGCGTGGGCAACTACGATTTCTGGTACGAATACACCCAGATGGCGCAGCGGCAGCTCCGCGAACAAAACAAAAAGGCCGAGGCCAAGATCAAGGAGCTGCAGGAATTCATCGCGCGTTTCAGCGCGAACGCCTCCAAATCCAAGCAGGCCACCAGCCGCAAAAAATTGTTGGAGAACATCAACGTGGAGGAGATTCCCGTTTCCTCCCGCCGGTTCCCGTTTATTTCGTTCAAGCCCGACCGCGAGATCGGCAACGAGGTCATCACCGTGACGGACGTGTCCAAGACCGTGGGCGACCGCAAGGTACTCGACCACGTTTCGTTCACCATTCTGCCGCACGAAAAGGTCGCGCTCATCGGCACGGACACCGTGGCCAAAACGACGCTGCTCAAAATCCTTGCCGAAGAACTCGAGCCGGACGAGGGCAGCATCAAGTGGGGCGTGACCACCTCGCGTTCCTATTTCCCCAGCGACAATTCCGCGTTTTTCGACGGTGTGGAGGACAGCCTGACCGACTGGATCCGCCGCTATTCCGACCTGGTGTTTGAAACCGACGTGCGTGGCTGGCTGGGGCGCATGATGTTCAGCGGCGAAGAGGCGAACAAAAAGGCCAAGGTGCTCTCCGGCGGCGAGCGCGTGCGCTGCATGCTGTGCAAAATGATGCTCTCCGGCGCGAACGTGCTGCTGCTCGACGAACCGACCAACCACCTCGATCTGGAATCCATCGCCTCGCTCAACGAGGGGCTGATAAAATTCCCCGAAAGCGTCATTTTCACCTCGCACGACCATCAGCTCGTGCAGACCGTCGCCAACCGCCTCATCGACGTCACCCCGGGTCAGTTCTATGACAAGCGCATCACCTACGACGAGTATCTGGAAGAAGTGAAAGAGCAGGCGTAATCTGCGTGCCGAGAACGAAAGCTCGCACTGAAAACTGAAAGACTCGGTCACGGAAAGAAGGATATGAATGACGAGCGCAGAAAAATGGAATTTGATCGTGGACGGATACAAACGCCTCTATTCACAACCGGAAACGAAGGTGCAGGCAGAGTGGGAAATGTATTGCACTGATTTGTTTGAATACAAAAAGATCCTTCACGAAATTGATGCCCAGCGTCATGTTACGATTGGATCCGGCGGAGCCGTCATCCCTGATATTATTTTGCGAACTAACGGCAATGACATTTTTGACATTGAACTGAAACAGTACAGCTTACCGTTCAATGAAATGTTTGAAACGCAACTCATTAGTTATTTGAATCTGACACATTTATCCGTCGGTATGGTGGTTTGCAGCAAAATTCATCTGTATTACTACGAATACTCAACCATTTCCATCAACAAGATCGAAATACCGTTTGAGGCTGACAACCCGGATGGGATCGCATTGATGGAAATGCTTACAAAAGACACCTTCTCTGCAGACAGGATTAAAGACTACATACTTGAGAAAAAACGCCACGTTAAGAGCGTAGAAGAAATCAGAAAAATCATTACCTCTGATTGGATAAATGAAACCGTGAGAGCAAAACTACTGGAACAGTATTCCGAGACAGTTGTGGATGATGCTTTAATCGGCTGTTCATTCAGAATGGTTTCTTCAGATTCACCGCCTGCCCCGATTCTCCCCGGTTCATCCCCTGTTCGCACACCTGCGATTGATGTTTTCCGCATTATTCAACAATGGTGCCAAAAGAAAACGCAGGAAGGTGAAATGCACTTCTTTCAGGATTTCTGTCAGAGTAACCGTAAGAGTAAAAAGCTTACAAGATTTACGACTGACGATTTAGATGAGATTCTTCCTTATCAAAATGGTTTGAAAAGCGGCTGGAAAAATGGCCATTTTTACGCATATGAGATTATAAATGAAAGAGAAAAAAAGCAGTTCAAAATGTGGATCGCATTCTCTAATAAGAATGCTCCGCCAGAGATTCGTCAAGCTTTCTCAAAGATCATGCGAGCAATCGACAAACGCCCTAAAAGAGAAGATTGGGAATGGTGGACTATTTTCACAACATCAAAGTATCATTACAATGAGAAAACAACACAAGATGAAATCATCAATGCGTTGGAAGATCAGTTTTCACAAATTCGCGCAAACGTGAAAAGCGTTTTGGCCAGCATTTCAATCTGACCCTGTATCAGAACTATATTCATCCGGATCGTTAAAAAATGATTCTTTTTGTTCATCAATAATAGCGCCCGGGCAGTGCAAGCTTGCCCGGGTGCCGTTATTTTGTCGGCGGTTACAGTATTACGGCCAATCGTGTATAAATACCGCCTTTTACACTCACCGTGTGAAATGCGTTGTCCTCTCTGTTACCGCCTGTCGACGGTGCCAAGAGCACACGTCTGAACTCCAGTC
>CAMJHI010000002.1 GCA_946405475.1 uncultured Clostridia bacterium | reverse complement strand
ACAACGGCGAACAAAAATTCTTAAAAAATCTCGCAAAGTCCCAAATAAGGAACTCAAAACGGTGATTTTTGCGAACATTTGTCTTGACAAGCGCCGAAAACCGGCTATAATGGAACTTGCAAGGAACAAATGTTCAAAAAACGAAACCGAAACACAAAGGAAAAGGAGATCACCATCATGCTTGCTACCATCGCTGAAATTCTGTTTGCCGCCCTGCTTCTCATCGGCGTTCTGAAAAGAGAAAAGCTGATCGCGTTTGAACGCGCTTTGTCGGATTACGCCGCCCGCCGCCTCGCCGCCGTCGTGCGCCGCCGCAGAGCCGACCGCGCCAGAAAAGCGCGCGCCCTGCAGGCACAGCAGCGCCGCGCCGCGCTGCACGCGGTCAGAGGCTGCTCCGCCCCCACCGGCCGCTTCATCGCGTGAGTGCGTCTGGATCGATCCTGTTCTTTTGCCCCCTCTCTTCCGCGCCGTTGCCCGCTCCGGCGGACGCGGCGCAAATTTTTTGAAAAAAGTGCAAAAAGTTCTTGACAAACCGAACCGCCCTCGTTATAATGTCCATGTTGCTGATGCGGATGTAGCTCATCTGGTAGAGCGCCACCTTGCCAAGGTGGAGGTAGCGAGTTCGAGCCTCGTCATCCGCTCCATGCCGGCCCTTTGTTTCCGAACAAAGGGCTTTTGTTTTGGGAACACTTCTTGGATCGCCGGCGTGCATCCCGGCGGCGCTTTTTCCGCCGGTCGATCCCGTACCGTATTATTTCACCTGTATTCTGGAGTATATCTATGACGCATGTGTTGACTTATCTGATCCCGCTGGGCTGTTCGCTGCTGTTTTCCGTTCAGTTCGCCTTCAACAAAAAATATGAGGGGCGCATGGGGCAGTCGCTCAAGGCTTCCGCTTATTTCTGCATGACGATGAGCGTTGCGGCGGCGGCGCTGGTGCTGGCCATGAACCGCTTTGCCTTTGCGTTTTCCCCGTTTTCCTGCTTCATGGCGTTTCTGCTCGCGGCGGATTCCATGCTCTGCACCGTGTGCAGCCTGCGCGCCATGCACCTGGGCAGCCTGTCGGTCTACACGCTGTTCCTCATGCTCGGTGGCATGCTCGTGCCGTCGGTGCTGGGCGTGGCGTTCCTGAACGAAACGATGGGCCTGTACCGCAAGCTCGGCTTTCTGCTCATTTTTGCGGCGCTTCTTGTGCCGGTGTTCGACCGCAAGAGCCGCAAAAAAAGCTCCGGGCTTTTTTTCGTGTTCTGTTTTTTGCTGTTTTTGCTCAACGGCGCCAATTCCTGCATCACCAAGCTGCATCAGATCAACGTGCAGGCGGTGGATACCAACAGCTTTCTGGCGATGAACTATGCGTTTGAATTCGTCATCGCGGCGGCGTTTTTGCTCTGCGCCAACACGGGTCGGCGCAAGAGCCTGTCGCTCGATAAAAAGAGCCTGCTGTTCGTGGGCGCTTACGCGCTGGTGAACGCGGTGGGCAGCTTCGGGCTTGCCTCCTGCGCCAAAACGCTCGACGCGTCGCTGCTTTATCCGCTCATCACGGGCGGCACGATCTTGTTTTCCGCGCTCGTCGGCTTTGTCGGGTTCAAAGAAAAGCCGTCGGCGTATTCGGCCGCCGGCATGGTTCTGGCCGTGGCGGCCACGGTGCTTTACGCACTGTGATTCTGGCAACTGATTCGCTTTTTTGCAAGGGGAGATCATCATGACCTTGAAGGAGCTTGCCGTCGGGCAATCGGCGGTGGTCACAACGGTGGGCGGCGAAGGCTCGCTGCGTCAGCATTTTCTGGATATGGGCGTGCTGCCCGGCGCGCAGGTGACGCTGATGAAATACGCGCCCATGGGCGACCCGATGGAGCTGCAGGTGCAGGGGTATGAGCTGACCATGCGGCTTGACGACGCCGCGAAGATCGGCGTGGAGCCCATTGAGGTCGACGCCACGGTGGCCGAAAAAACGACCGAACGCGCCGAAACGGAGCACCCCGGTCTGGGCGAAGAGGGCCGTTACCACGTCAAGGCCGATGAAAACCCGCTGCCCAAGGGCACCACGCTCACCTTCGCGCTCGCGGGCAATCAGAACTGCGGCAAGACCACGCTTTATAATCAGCTCACCGGCTCCAACCAGCACGTCGGCAATTTCCCCGGCGTGACGGTCGACCGCAAGGACGGCGTGATCAAGGGCAACCCCGACACGCTGGTGACCGACCTGCCGGGCATCTATTCGCTGTCGCCCTACACCAGCGAAGAGATCGTGTCGCGGCAGTTCATTCTGCAAGGCAAGCCGAAGGGCATCATCAATATCGTGGACGCGACCAACATCGAGCGCAACCTGTACTTAACGCTGCAGCTCATGGAGCTGGAAACGCCCATCGTGCTGGCGGTCAACATGATGGACGAAATGCGCGGCAACGGCGGCACGATCTTAGTCAATGAAATGGAACAGCGGCTGGGCATCCCCGTGGTGCCGGTCTCGGCGTCGAAAAACGAGGGCGTCGACGAGCTCATCCGCCACGCGATCCACGTGGCGAAATATCAGGAGCGCCCCGGCCGCACCGATTTCTGCAAAAACGACGAGCACGGCGGCGCCGTGCACCGCTGCCTGCACAGCATCATGCACCTGATCGAGGACCACGCGCAGGCCGCCGACATCCCCGTGCGCTTTGCGGCGAGCAAGCTCGTGGAAGGCGACGAGATCGTGCGCGACGCGCTGAAGCTGACGCAGAACGAAAAAGAGATGATCGAGCACATCATTCTGCAAATGGAACAGGAGCGCGGGCTTGACCGCGCCGCCGCCATGGCCGACATGCGCTTTCGCTTCATCCGCGAGGTCTGCGACGCCTGTGTGGTCAAGCCGCACGCGAGCAAGGAGCAGCTTCGCAGCAAAAAGATCGACAAGATCCTCACCGGCAAATATACGGCCATCCCGGCCTTCATCGCCATCATGGGGCTGGTGTTCTGGCTCACGTTCAGCGTGCTCGGTGCGGGGCTGCAAAACCTGCTGGAAATGGGCATCGACCGCCTGACCGAGGCGGTGGACGGGCTGCTCACCGCGTGGAACGTCAGCCCGATCCTGCATTCGCTGATCATTGACGGCATCTTCAACGGCGTGGGCAGCATCATCAGCTTTATTCCCATCATCGTCATCCTGTTTTTCTTCCTCTCGATTCTGGAAGACAGCGGCTACATGGCGCGCATCGCGTTCGTGACTGATAAGCTTTTGCGCAAGATCGGGCTTTCGGGGCGCAGCATCGTGCCCATGCTCATCGGCTTCGGCTGCACGGTGCCCGCCGTCATGGCCAGCCGCACGCTGCCCTCGGCGCGCGACCGCAAAATGACGGTCATGCTCACGCCCTTCATGAGCTGCACGGCCAAGCTGCCGATCTACGCCTTTTTAACGGCCGCCTTCTTCCCGAAATCGGGCGGGCTGGTCATGGTCGGGCTGTACGCCTTCGGTATCCTCACGGGCATTCTCACGGCGCTCATCGCCAAGCGGGTCGCGTTCCGCGGCGAAGCGGTGCCGTTTGTGATGGAGCTGCCTAACTACCGTATGCCAAGCCCCAAAAACGTCGCCCACCTGCTGTGGGATAAGGCAAAGGATTTTATCCAGCGCGCGTTCACCGTCATTTTCGTGGCGGCGATCGTGATCTGGTTTTTGCAGAGCTTCAACTTCCGGCTGCACGCCGTAAGTGATTCCAAGGACAGCATTTTAGCCGTGATCGCCGGGTTCATCGCGCCTGTGTTCAAGCCGCTCGGTTTTGCCGACTGGCGCATGGTCACCTCGCTCGTGGCGGGCTTCATGGCCAAAGAAAGCGTGGTGGCGACGATCTCCATCCTCACCGGCTCCACCGCCGCGCTGACGACGCTTTTGTCCCCGCTGGCGGCCGCGTCGCTGCTGGTGTTCTGTTTGCTTTATACCCCCTGTGTCGCGGCCATTGCCGCCATCCGGCGTGAGCTCGGCGCAAAATGGGCGCTGGGCGTGGTGGTCGGCCAATGCCTTGTGGCATGGATCGCCGCCTTTGTCGTGCACAGTGTGCTGAGCCTGTTTTTGTGATATGAGCCGGAAAAACATCATTCTCGGCTGGGGGCGGATCGTGTTCGGTCTGCTCGTGTTCGCCTTGGGCGTGCATCTGACCATCCGCGCCGACCTCGGTCTGGCGCCGTGGGACTGTCTGGGCATGGGGATCTCTTACCACACGCCGCTCAATTACGGGCTGTCGATGACGGTGATGAGCGTGATCATCCTGATCATTGACGTGCTGATGAAAGAAAAAATCGGTCTGGGCACGATTATCGACGCGCTCCTGACCGGCAATTTTGTTCAGTTGTTCAATGATCTTGATCCGTTCCCCGAAACGAAAAGCGTCTGGCTCGGCATTTTCATCATCCTTGCCGGGCTGTCGCTCATGGCGATCGGGCAATACTTTTACATGACGGCGGCGCAGTGCTGCGGCCCGAAGGACGCGCTGCTCGTGGCCTGCGGCAAACGCCTGAAGCGTCTGCCCATCGGCGCGGTGCAGATTTTGCTGTGGGGCACGGTGCTGCTGTTCGGGTGGCTGCTCGGCGGTCCGGTCGGCATCGGCACCGTGGTGAGCACCTTCGGCTCGGGGCTGGTCATGCAGCTCATTTATTCGATCATTCATTTTGAGCCGCGCAAGGTTCAGCACCAAAGCGCGATCGAAACGGTGAAACAACTCAAAAGCGGCGAACCGCAGAAATAATAAAAGCTGTCCTTTGGACAGCTTTATTTTTTGGCCGCGATCAGGTCGTAGCTCAGGTCGATCAGGCTTTTGATCTCTTCCGCCGGCACGGTGCCGTCGAGCAGTACGGTGATCCAGCTCTTTTTGTTCATGTGGTAGGCGGGCAGATAGCCGGGGTTGAGCCGCAGGGAGCCGAGCAGGAGCGGGTCGCATTTGAGGTTGACGACGTCGACCTTGCCCTCGCCCGTCAGCCCGAGTTTTGCTTTTTCAACGTCGGCCACAAGCGCAAACCACTTTTTGTTCTGTCGGTTGCGGAACACGAAAAAGTCGGGGTATTTCATCCACAACTGTTCATAATCAACGTCGTATTCCGCCCGGATATAGTCGATGACGTTCTGTCTGTTCATGATTCGTTCAGCCTTGCTTTCAATTCGTTTCTGACCGCCTCGAGGTCGCTGTTCGTCAGCAGCGGGATCAGGCGGTCGATCTCTTCAACGGGTTTGTTCCACCATTGGAACCGCAGCAGCAGGTCGATCAGTTCGTCGTCGAAGCGTTTGCGCAGCACCCTCGCCGGGTTTCCGGCGACGATGGTGTACGCTGCCACGTCGCGGCTGACCACGCTGTTCGCGCCGATGATCGCGCCGTCGCCGATCCTGACGCCGGGCAGGATGACGGCGTTCTGCCCGATCCACACGTCGCTGCCGATCACCGTGTCGCCTTTCAGCGGCAGGTCGGCGGCAGCGGGCGGCGCCATGCGCCAGCCCGCCAGCGTATAGAAGGGGAAGGTGGTTGCGGCGTTCATCTGGTGGTTCGCGCCGTTCATCACAAATTCGACCCCGGCCGCGATCTGACAGAAGCGGCCGATGATGAGCTTGTCGCCGAGCCATTCGTAATGATGGGTCACGTGGCTTTCAAAATCGGAATCGGCGATATAGGTGAAATCCCCCACAAGAATGTTCGGGCGCGTGACCGTCGGCTTGACGTAAATTTCATTTTGATAACCCGGGATCGGATGGATCACGTTCGGGTCGGGCAGTTTGTTGTTCATGTCTGCTCCTTCCAATCAGGAAATCATTCATACGAATGAATTGACGGCTTCGCCGTCGTGAATTGGCTTCGCCATGATTTCTCGCGTTGCTCCATGAATTGAATGGCTTTGCCATTCATGGTGGGCGGGCGCTGCCCGCACTCGATTTTATATAGATTGCCGGCCGCAGGCTCCTTCATGCGCGAAGCGCCATTCATGACCGAAGGTCAATTCATGCCGTCAGGCAATTCATGCGCCGAACAGCGCAATTCATTGGTTTGCAATCGCTGCTTCATATCGCTCAAAAATATGCTCCGGATGCCGGTAGTTTTCCGCCTGCACGAGCGTTTTGTGCGCGTCCTGATACGGCTTGGTGGCGCGATAATAGATCGCGTTCTGCCCGGCCGCTATTTTGATTTCGCGCCCGAGCCTTGCTTTTTTCGCGCGCAGCTGCCGCAGCTCTTCCCGAAGGCGCGCGGCGGTCGGTCTGTCGTTTTGTTCCCGCGCCCGCTTCAAGGCGGCGAGCGTTTCGGCCGTGCGGGCTTCGGCTTCGTCCTCAGCGCCGAACAGCGCTTCAAATACGCTGCCGTCAAATTCGACGATGCCGTTGGGGTAATGCTTTCTGACCGCTTTTTTCGCGGCTTTGAGATCGGCCAGCCGCATCAGCGCCGCGCGGCGCTGTTCTTTTTCGGTCTCGGTGGTTTTGGGCATGGCTTTCGCCTGCGCTTTGGTGAGCGAAACGCTTGCGGCGTAACCGTTCAGCCCCGCGTCCACGATCCGCTGCGCCTGCGCCAGCTGAGCCCGGCCGTAATCCGTGTCATAACGGGTCAGCTCCTGCAGAACAAAGCGGGCGATCTCGATCTTTTCGTTTTCTTCCCGCTGCCGCTTCCGCTCGGCTTTGTCTTGGGGAACCACGGCCGACGGCTCTTTTCCGGCGTTTGCCTGCGCCTCGCGGATGAGCCCGACCGTTTCAATCAGCGCGTCGTCGGTGAGCACGTGGTTGCCGTAATCCTCAAACAGCGCGCGGATCTTGAGCACCTGCACCATGGCTTTCTGGCGCGTTTCGGTCAGGTCGTAGAAAAAGAACGGGATCACGTTGAGCACCGCGCCCACGACCGAGGCCATGACGAGCACGCTGCTGATTTTGATGAAATAATCCTGGTGGAACAGCACGTCGTACACGTTCGACCCGTCGTAGCCAAGCGAGAGCGCGACGCCGCGGTTGAGGCCGGAGCGTTCGTAAAGCGCGGGCAGCACAAAGCCCGTGCCCAGCGTGATGACGTTGCCGATGAGGCCGACGGCGGCGAACATGCCGTCGATGCGCTCGCCCGAAATATACTGCTGATAATCGCGGATATCCGCGTTGATGCTCGGGTTGAGCAGGTGCCCCAGCGAGGTGATGAACTGGTTGACGAAGGTGCAGCCGAGCAGCAGCCAGATGATGCTGCTTTTGCCGGTCGCCCGCACGATGGGCAGCATGAGCAGGATGAAGCCGATGTTGAGAATGTTCGTGAAAACGAGGATGCGCTTTTTGCCGTATTTGCGAATGAAATAGGGCGCGACGAGGTTCGGCCAGAACGAGGCGTTGCCGGCAATGGCGATGATCAGCGAATACTGCGCCGCACTGCACGCGTGCTGATAGTTGTACATCCAGCCCAGAATGCTGTTGAACGAGCCTTCCAGAAACCCGAGCCAGCCGGCCAGCGAAATGATCCAGAAATACTTGTTGCGCACGATGGCGCGGAACGCGTCGGCGAACCTGACCTGAACCACGTGCGTTCTGGCCTGCACGATCTTTTCCTGCGTGTTGGCGTAGACCAGCACGGAAATGAGGAACCCGACGAACAGCATCGGCGGGAACAGCACGCGGTAGATCTTCAGATCATACAGCGTGTTCTGCCCCGTGATCAGCCGCGCGACGAGCGGCAGGAAGATGTTGGCGATGGAGGGCGAAAGGTTTTCGACCACCGAGCGGATCGACAGCACGTCCGAGCGTTCGATGCTGTTGGGCGAGAGCACGTTGATCAGGCTGTCGTAAGCGTCGTTATAAAAATTGAAAAAGAACTGGAACCCGACGTTGAACGCGAGCACCACGGCGCACTTGGCGAACAGGCTCATGGTTTCATACGGCATCCAGATGAACCCCGCGCCCAGCAGCACGGTCGGGATGCCCATGGTGATGAGATAGGGGCGATATTTGCCCTTCATGCCGCGCGTGTTGTCGATCATTTTTGCGCGCAGGGCGGTGAGCGGAAAGCCCGACAGCACGCTGATGAGATAGATCACGTAAAGCGCCGAGGGGTCGATGCCGATGGTGTTGCCGATGAGCGTGTTGCCCACGGCAATGATCATCTGCGAAATGCAGTAGACGATGAACTTCACGCCGATGCCGCCCACCGACAGCGAGGTGATCTCCTTGAAGCTCATGTACCGCCCCTTCGGCGGCGTTTTCCAATACTTTTTGAAATCCGCGAGCAGAGTCCTTGCTTTGTCGGTGACAGTCATACGCTTGCCCTCTCAAACAAAAAGGTGTTGACCGATCTCGGCTTGACGGCGGCCGTGCCGTTTTCGATCGGCTGTTCGGTCAGCTCGTCCGTGTCGCTCGTGACGATCTGCACGGCGTTTTCCGGCACGGTGAGCACTTTGGCTTCGTTCGTTTCGTTGACGACGATCAGCGTGACCCGGTTTTCTTTTTGAAAGCCGAGCACGAGCAGATCTTTATCGTCGGCTTTCGCCTCAAACCGCACCGCGCCGTAGGGGATATATTTGGAAAAGTTGCCGGTGGCGTAATAGCGTTTGGTCATTTCAAAGGTCTTGTCATCGAGGTTGATGTAGATCAGCCCATCGCAGTAGTCGACCTCCGACACGGCGATCCAGTGCTGCCAGGAGGTGACGTTGAGCAGCGCGATATCCTCGCACATGGTCCGGGCCATGACGAGCGCGGAATCCATGCCCTTGTCGCGGCCGCCCTGCATGTGCGTCCATTCGCTCATTTTGACCGCGAGGCCGGGACAGTGCCGGTCGAGCCAGCGGCGGTATCGCTTCAGATAATCCGGGCGGCGCAGCAGCGGCCAATCGACCGGGTTGAGGAAATAAGAGTGCAGGTCGACGCTGTCGATCACGTCGCGCACAGCTTTGTGTTGGATCAGGCGGCGGGTGTAGCTTTTGTTGAACCAGCGGATATCGCCGTTTTCCAGCCCCGAAAGCCGCACGCCGTCAAGCGCTTTCCGTTTGGCCAGCTCGTCGGCAAACACCTTCATCACCCGCGCGGCGCTGCGCGGCCAGTAATGGCAGCCCTCCTGCCCGCCGGTCCATTTCCACAGCGGCTCGTTGATGGGGGAGACATATTTGACCGGAAGGCCCTCGCCGACAAAATGCTCGGTCACGTCGAGCACGTAGGCGGCGAACGCCTTTTCGTTTTCTTTCGGCAGATTGTCGCGGAAAGCCTTGACGCCGTGCGCCAGGCCGGTTTTGGTCAGCCGTTCCGGCGGAGAATTGACGAAAAAAACCACCTCGTCCGCGCCGTCCTTCACCGCCTGCCGCAGCAGGTAAACCGCGTTTTTGTCTTTGCTGAAATCATAGACGCCGGGCGCGGTCTCAAAGCATTCCGCGCGCCTGAGCGGATTGGGGAAGCTGCCCTTGCCCGATTCCTTCGACCCCGCGCCGAGGTTGTAACGGTAAGTGCGCAGACCGATGCCCTCGGTCTTGCTGAACAGCAGCTGCGAAATGCGGTCGCGCACGGCAAGCCCGCTGACCGGGTCGGTATGCTCCCAGCCGCCGACCTCCTGCGCCCACCACGCGGCGCTTGCGCCGAAGCCCTCAAAGGTCTGATAGGTTTTGTCGTAATGAAGGGTGAGGTCCATAGCGTTTCTCTTCCTTTCATCAAGCCCGTTGTTTCTTTTATTGTATCATAACGGATCGGGTCAATCAAGCCAAAAACCGCCGACGCAAAGTCGACGGTTTTTTGTCAGTCTTTCGGTTTTTTCTTCGGCTTGTCGCGCTTGACGATCAGGCGGTCGGCCGCGGTGAGCATGCCGGGCAGCACGAACAGGATGAGCAGCACCGCCGACAGGCTGCCGATCGAAACGGTGCGGCAGATGGGGCCGATGGTGGGGATCTGCGTGGTGTAGCCGATCGCGCCGGTCACGCCGATCATGATCAGCCCCGAGGTCAGGATGGTGTGGACAGAGTTGTGATACGCCTCGGGCAGCGCCTTGTCGGGCGAGAGCGTTTTGCGGAATTCGCGGTAATAGTTGGTGAAAAGAATGCCGTAGTCGATGGTCGCGCCCATGAGGATGCACTGCACGATGAGGTAGGCCAGATAATTCAGCGAATAGCCGCGCAGGTAGCTCACCGACGCCGTGACGAACACGCCGCACTGCACGATCAGCACGAGGAGCAGCGGAATCAGCCCGTTGCGGAACGAGAGCAGCACGATGATGAAAATGGAGATGGCCGTGAGCAGTGTCATCACCAGCATTTCGTGGCGGAACGTCTGCGACATTTCATAATACATCTGCGAGGAGCCGATGACGTAATGCTCCTTTTGCAGGTGGGCGTCGCAAAGCGTGTTCAGCTTTGCCATGAACGCCATCGTTTCCGGCGATTCTTCCGGGTATTTGGACGTGATCTGCAGCAGGGAATGCTTTTCGCGCTTGAGCGAACCGACCGCCTGCTGCATCACGGGCCCCATTTCGTTGATCTGCGCCTTGACGCCGTCGTCGAGCACACTGCCGAACACGGGGTCTTTGACCAGGGCGCTCCCCAGATAATCGAACAGGCCGATCAGCGACATGGTGCAGGCTTCGTCGTAATCGTGCACGCTGCCGTAATAGGTCAGCAGCAGGCGCAGCGTGTTTTCGTCCATCTGATCGCTCAGGCCGCCGAACAGTTCGGCGAGCTGCGGCGCGGAATAGGCTTTTTCCGACACCACCGCGTCGATCAGTACGTCCGCCGCGGCGAGATAATCGCGGTACGACGCGTCGATGAGGGACGCGTAAGCGGGGTTGGGCAGCACGGCGGAACGCACGAATTTGACGAAGGCGCGCGGCGACATTTTCCAGCCTGAGGTGTCGCCGTGCTTGACGGTGTAGAGCAGCAGAAGCTGTTTGGCGTCGGCTTGCGCCATGCCCGTGATCTCGCTGAGCTTTGCCGCGTCGCAGGCCGTTTCGTTGACAGTGGCTTCCATGATTCCGGCCAGCGTCGTCAGTTGGGCTTTGGTTTCTTCATCGAGATTGCCGCCGACGGTCTCGTTCGTGAGCATGTAGGTGATCAGCTCATACGGCGAAATGGCGTCGCCGGCGCGGAACAGCCCGTTGTGCAGCAGGTAAGCCGCCCTTAGCTGGCTTTCCTCCACGCCTAAAAATCCGGCCATTTCCGCGGCCGTCATGGGCTGCTGGATCGTCTTTTTGTCGGTGAAGGCGGTCAGCCGGTCAAGCTGGGCGGCCATGTCCTTGTCGATCATGGCGGCGTAGGTTTTGTCGGTGAGAATGTCTGTTTTGATGAAATCCACGAACCCGGGCATGGTGATCTTTGCCGTTTTGACATTGTCCTTGTCGGCGTAATACAGCACGAAAAGCTGCTTGAGTTCGTCCGCGTCCCGGCCAAAAAACGCCCCGAGCTCCTTGGCGTTCATCGGCTTCGTGAGCGTGCTCTTGTCCGAAAACTGCTCCAGCAGGGCGGCGTTGTCCTTCAGGTCGTCGTCAAGGTAGGCGGCGAAAAACGGGTTGGGCAAAATCTCGTCGGAAATAAAGCGGATCAGCTCCGCCGCCGTCACGGCGGGCAGCTTGTCGCCGTTGTGGTATTGGTAATAGATCAGCCTGAGCATCCACGGCTCAAGCTCAAATTCATCGGTCAGCGCGGCGATCTCGTTGAGCAGCACGTCCGCCGTCGATTCCTTGCCGATCAGGGTCGGGTAGCTTACGGCGGCTCTGACTTTGTCATCCTTCACGACCTCGTCCACGATCGCCTGCACGCGGTCGGAATCGTCGTTGTCAAACAGCACCACCGCGGTGTTGTCCGCCGTGAAATAATCCCGGATGCCGGTGGCGAGGTTCACGGAAAACGAAATGTCGGTCTTGGTCTGCAAATAAAAGGTTGCCGCGAAAAACAGCGCGAACAGCACGGTCAGCGGCACGCGCATTTTGACGCTGAATTTTGCCAGCGCGTCGGTCGGGATCTTGAGAACGCGCTTTTCGGTTTTGAAAATGACCTTGTGGAACAGGAGGATGAGAGCGGGCAGAACGGTGAACACGCACAGCAGGCTGCACAGCACGCCCTTGGCCAGCACGATGCCGAGATCCGCGCCGATCTTGAAGCTCATGAACAGCAGCATCAGCAGCCCGACGAAGGTCGTGACCGCGCTGCTGGTGATGGAGGAAAACGCGTTGACGAGGGCGTTTTTCATGGCCTCGGTCTTGTCGGCGGTTTTTTTGAACTCCTGCTTGTAACGGTTCATCAGGATGATGGAATAATCCATGGAAAGCACGAGCTGCAGCACGGCGGCGATGGAAAACGTGGTTTCCGACACGGAGGGCTTGAACACGTTTGTGCCCATGTTGAGCAAAATCGCGACCCCGATGACCAGCAGGTAGACCACCGGCTCAAACCAGGAGCCGGACATGGCCAGCAAAATCACCGTGAGCAGCACGCCCGCCAGAAGCAGCACGTTCATGGGGGCGGTGGGCGCCGCGTCGCTCATCTGTTCCAGAATATAGTCGCGGCCGGTCATTTTGCTGTTGACGGCGCTTTCAATGGCGGCTTCCTCGTCGCTGTCAAAGGCGTAATCGGTCGTGATGACGTACAGCGTTTTGTCGCCGTTGTTGTAATCGGCGTTTTCCGCTTCCCACGCGACGGAGGACACGTTGGCAACATTTTCCAGAAAGGCCTTGATCTGCGGCTTTTCCTCTTCGGGCAGGTCGGTGATCATCAGCCGCAGGGTGCTCGGCTGCGTCAGGTCGGCAAATTCCTCTGCCATGATATCGACGCCCTGCTTCATGTTGGAGGAATCCGGCAGGTATTTCGTCATGTCGCTGTTGATATTCACTTTTGGGATCAGAACGCCGCAAACGGCGGCGGCCGCCACGATCACGGCTAAAATGACGTGGCGGAACCGGACGATAAAGCCGGCGAGTTTTTCGTGTTTCATCGCTGCGCTTCCTGTATGGCAAATGGTTTTCATTGACATTTTATGCGGGTTTTATTATACTATACAGGTAGAAAGATAATCAACAACCAGTTTACGAAATAACTGTTAGTTGTTGAACGGTGCATTCTTCATTTGTTAATCATCATACAAACCGATCTGCAATTGAAAAATAAACTACAAAAACCAAAAAACTGCTTATCAAAGCGAGAGGGGAGGGGTTCCTGTGGCGGAAAAAGAAGATCGCAGGGTGCTTTACACGAAAATGTTTTTGAAGGAGGCGCTGCTGGAGCTGATGCGCGAAAAGCCCATCGACCGCATCACCACCACGGAGCTGTGCCGCCGGGCGGGGATCAACCGCAGCACCTTTTACGGCCATTACTACACGGTGCGTGACCTGCTGCAAAGCATTGAGGACGATCTGGAAAAAGAGCTGATCCGTTCGCTGTCCGCCAATCTGAACAACAGCACCGTGCACGGATTGCTTTGCGAGATGTGCGAAACGCTGCTCAGGCAAAAGGATCTGTTTGAGATTTTGCTGTCCGATCACGGCGACGCGGCGTTTCTGGAGCGCGTGGTCGGCATGAGCAAAAGCATCACGTTTGCCGAGTGGCAGAAAAACGGCATGGATCTGACCGGCGACACCTACGACATGGTGTTCGATTACGTGGTGGACGGCAGTCTGGCGGTGCTTCGCCATTGGGCGCAGCACGATATGAAGCAGCCCCCCCAGGAGATCGCGGCGCTGATCGACAAAATCAGCAACGGCGGCCTGTCGGCGTTTGAATAAGACACAACCATAAAAAAAGCAGCCCCGGTCGTCGGGGCTGTTTTTTGCTGTTGAAGCGCTTATTCTGCTTTCAGGTCGGCTGCGCTGTGAACGATTTCAGCGTCCACCTTCACGGCTCCCTTCAGGTGCGGACGGAGCTTTTCGGCGGTCTTGCCGATCCCGCTGCCGCCGGAGGTCGCAAAGGCGTGAACGGTTTTGCCCGACCAGTCATACGCGCCGCAGAACGTGTAAATGATGCGGGGCGCGGCGTAGTACCAGATCGGAAAGCCGAGATACACGGTGTCATATTGCGCAAAGTTTTCGATCTGCCCGGCGATCGGCACGTCTTTGCCGCCGAGCTGTTCGCGGTTGCAGCGGGACAGCGGATTCCGCCAGTTGATGTCCGCCGCCGTATAGGGCTTTTGCGGTTTGATCTCAAACACGTCCGCGCCGATCGTTTCCGCAAACGCTTTGGCGACCTTTGCCGTCGTACCTTCCGCGCTGAAATAGGCGACCAATGCTGCCATAGGGAAACCTCCTTCGTTTCTTATCGTTTTTTATAAAGCACCAGCTCGGGATTCGCGCCCTCGGCCTCGTAGGTGCAGATCAGGATGAAATCCATGTTGGCCAGCACGCCGAAACAGCGCTCGCCGCCGAATTCCGGTTCGAGCTGCGTACCCAGATAGGTGGTCTGATCGTTTAAGAATTTTGCCGTTTCGCCGCTTGGCAGGGGGTAGGCCAGATTCACGAACTGCCCGACGAGCGCGTTGAGCTTTTCGACCTTGGGCATGCCCTCAACGGCCAGCGCGTTGATCTCGTCGACGAGCTGCTTTTTGAACGCTTCAAACTGCCCGTCGTCGCTCAGTTCCTCATACCGTTTCCAGTAATCGAGCGTGGGCAGCACCTGCTTCATGTAGGCGCGCGCCTGCTCTTCGCTGAACTGTTCGTTGGCCATGTGCTTCACGCACACCTCGATGAGGTCGTCCATATCGCTGTAGGTGTAGGTGCCGTCGGCATAGCACCATTGGCAGTAGCTTTCGTTGAGCGAGCCGTCCTTGTTGCGGCCGAGGATCGCGTCCTCGAGCGGCATGCCGCAGCACTGGCAGATGAGCTTTTGCGGCGAACCGAGCAGCGTGTTGATGGAAACACCGAACAGCTCGGACAGCAGCTTGAGCGTTTCGGTGCCGGGCACGGTCTCGCCCGTTTCCCAGCGTGACACCGCCTGCCGGGTCACGAACACCTTTTGCGCCAGCTCGTCCTGCGACAGACCGTTTTTGGTTCTCAGTTCATAAATCACGTCTTTCGTGTTCATGCGAACACCTCCTTGAGCATGATTCTATCATAACGCGCTTTTTCATTCAAGCAACGCGCGGTTGCCTCAGACAAAATCTTCTTCGGTGAAGTCGCCCGCCATGGTCGCCAGCCCGATGTATTCCGCGCTGTTGGCGCGGCCGTTATACCAGATGCGCCATTCATCGCGCGCCGGGTCATAGAGCACCGAGGGCTTGTAGCAGGAATCGTTGTCCCAAGCGCCGGGGGTGGGGGATACGAGCGGGTTGAGGCGGCAGCGGCGAAAATCCGTTACGCCGTCGCGGGACGCGGCGCAGCAGATGCAGGCGGTGTGGATGTCGCGGTAGCCGATATAAAACACCAGATAGCCCAGCTCCTTGTGCGGGATGACCTGGCAGCCGCCGATGCGCTCCTGCTCATATTCGTTTTCGGGCGCGTTCGTCAGGATCGGGTTGAGCGGCGAGCGGACGAAATGAACGCCGTCGTCGCTTTCGGCGTAGGCGAGCACGTTGGGCTCATAGGTTTCGCCCGCGCTGTACCACAGGCGGTATTGGCCGTTTTCAAACAGCACGCAGGGGTTCATCACGGATTCGCCCTCCCACGGCAGCTCCGGCGACAAAACGGGTTCGCTGACGATGCGGTGAAAATGCAGCCCGTCCTCGCTTTCGGCCACGCCGATATAGCTGTGGCCGTTTGCCTGCCCGGTGTACCACATGCGCCAGACGTCACCAATTTTCAGCACGCAGTTGCGGTTGATCGCGTTCTCCCACCCCGAGGCCGGGTTGGGGGACAGGGTGGTCTGCGGCGGCGTCCAGTGAAGGCCGTCGGTTGAAAAGGCGACCGCCGTCGTGTCGTTTCTGCGCCAGGAAAGATCCATGCGCAGCCTTTCGTCGGTTTGCTGCGTTACCAGCACGTCGAACAGCGTGCCGGTTATTTCCGGGTCGCCGTAGATCGGGTTGGCGGGGTGCTTGTAAAAATGTTTCATATCGCGCTTCCTCCGTTGAAATAAGAAATGAATTGCGCCGTTCGGCGCGTGAATTGCCTGACGGCATGAATTGACCTGCGGTCATGAATTGCGCTTCGCGCATGAAGGGGCCTGCGGCCGGCGATTTATATAAAATCGTGTGCGGGCAGCGCCCGCCCGCCATGCATGGCAAAGCCATGCAATTCATGGAGCAACGCGAGAAATCATGGCGCAGCCAATTCACGACGGCGAAGCCGTCAATTCATTCGAGTGTCAGCTCGACGAATTTCGATCTGAACCGATAGTTCTTCCCGACCTCCAGCGCGGTTTCCGTTTTTCCGTCGAAAAACACGCCGCCGGGCGCGGTAGTGTGAACCGTGAAAACACCGTTTTCGTATTTGACGGAAACTTCTCCGTTCCCGACCGGTACGGTGGCGTCAAACGACCGGTAGTGCCCGGGATTCGGCGCCACGCGGAAGCCGCCCCGGGTGAGCGATACGCCCGCCACATAGCGGCACAGCAGCAAAATCGGGCCGCTGCCCCAGGCGTGGCAGAGCGATTTGCCGTAGGGCGAGCCGTACATGGCAAAGTGCTCCGCACCGGTCTGCTGCGGGTCATATGCTTCCCACACCGAGGTCGCGCCCTCCTGCAGCATCCCGCCCCAGTAGGCGGCGATGAAATCCTGCGCCGCGTCGATCGCGCCGATCTCACAAAGCGCCAGCAGCTCATACAGCTTAAAATACGGCGTGGTGATCGGCGGCAGGGCGGGGTTGAGCAGCGCGTTTTCGATCACGCTCTGTTTTTGTTCGCCCCCGACCAGACCGTAAAGTACGGCAAAAATGTTGGTCTGCCGGGTCACGAAGCGCCTGCCCGAGGTGAAACTGTCAACGAACGCGCCCTTTTCCTCATCCCAGAAATCGCTCAGGATATTTTCTTTCAGTGCGTCGGCTTTTGCGGTGTATTCGTCCGCTTCGCCCATTCTTTCGGCGAGCGCGGCCATGGCGCGGTGCGCCTGCCACAGCACGATCTGTTCAAAGCAAACGGGGTCGGTCTTGTCCAGCTCGCCCCAGTCCACAAAGATCCAGTCGCCCTCGCGCCGCACGGCATAGCCGCGTTCATCCAGCCGATTGAGAATGAACGCGTACAGCGCCTTCACGTTCGGCCAGACCGTTCGCAAAAAGTTCAGCCGCCCCGTGGCTTCGATGTGCTCCCACAGCCCGATGATCAGGTAAGCGGAATAATCGTTGATGGTGTTGATATGCCGCTTGTAAGGCGGCTTGCCCAGCAGGGCGATGATGGTGCGCTCGGTCACGGACGGGTCGTTGTATAAATAACGGGCGATCATGAACGATTGATACGCGTCGCCCGACCACACCCAGCGGTCGCGCTTGACGCCGTCCAAAAAGAATTCACGCGTGTTCAAATGGAACGTGCGCGCGCACAGCGCCCAGACGTTGTTGAGCAGCGGCTCGTCGGCAGAAAAGCTCGCTTTGTCCTCGATCGGCAGATATTCCTCCCGCGCCTCGACCGTCACGTCGTTCGCCCGTTCGCCCAGCACGGCAAGGTAACGGAACGCCCGCGCCGGTCGGTCGGACGGGTCGCGGTCGGTCAGCGTTTCGCGGAGGATGGCGTGTTCCGCGTCCAGCGCCTCCTCGCGGCTTTCGCCGTAGATCAGGCGGATCGCCGCCCCGGCGGGTCGCGTGACGCGCACCGGTCCGAAGGTCTCCCGTCCGAAATCATAGAGCGCGCCGCCCTCGATCGGTTCGATTGAAACGGGCGTTAAATCCCGATAACAAAACGGGAACACGGCGGGGTCGTCGGCAGGGGAACAAAAGGCGGGGCTGCCCGCGGCGGGCACGCGCACGGCGTCGTAAGCTTCCGCCGACCAGCTTTCATCCGTGATCAGCACGTCGGAATCGATGAAAAACGACGGGAACGCGTTCAGGTCGAACAGCTCCACGGCGATCTCATAATCGCCCGCTTCAATTGCAATGGGCTCGTTCACGCGGTGCAGCCTGCCGCCAAGGCGCACCATGCCCTGACCGTGCGTCACCACGGTGAAAACGCCGCCTTGACGGGCGGCAAAGGCTTTGAAAAACCGCGCGCTCGCCTCCGGGCGGCTGACGTGCCACGCGCAGGGGTAATCGCAGCCGAACTCCTGCCGCCGGAACGACAGCAGCAGATGATGATAGATCTCAAATTCACCCGGATACCAGATCCATTTTGCCTGTTTCAAACTCATGCCCCTTCCCAAACAGCTATCCGCTAATCATTCAAAATTCGGAATTCGGAATTGTGGGTCGCTTCGCTCCGAAAAAACAATCTTTTCGATCCGCTTCTTTTTTTCGTCGGCTGTCAGCTATCGGCTGTCTCCGCCGTCTGACTACTGACTACTGACCGCTGACGACTGCTATCCGCTATCGGCTATCGGCTATCGGCTCTTTCACCAAACAAACGGTATCACTCTGTATTTCACTTTTGCTTTATATTCCCGGTAGCCGGGCAGGCCGTTTTCCAGCACCTGTTCCTCGTTTTTCATCCGCACGGCGATGATGGGAATATAGAAAAGCATGATCAGAAACGAGAGCGGGGAATCGAGGATGATCCCCATGGAAAGGAACAGCAGCAGCGTCGCCGCGTACATCGGGTGGCGCACCACGCCGTAAAGCCCGGTGTCGATCACCTTCTGATCCTCCTGCACTTCGACGGTGCGGGACAGATAGACGTTTTCGCGCAGCACCTCGGCATACATCACGTAGGCGAGCAAAAACACGCCCGCGGCGACCCAGACCGCCCACGTCGGAACGTGCAGCCAGCCGAAGCGCCGGTTCAGCCCGGCGACGAGGAACGCCGCCAGAAACATCACGCCGCTCAGCGCAACGACCGCCTTTTGCTCGTTTTGTTCTTCCTTGGCGTTCAGGCGCTTTTGCAGCAGCGCGGGGCTTTTGACCATCATCACAAGCCCGGCGCAAAACATCGGCGCGAACAGCAGCCCGAGCAGCAGCCATGCCTGCCAATAGTGCAGCGTTCCGGCGGGACAAAACAGCAGCGCGCCCATCAGCAGCAGCCCGAGCAGGAATTTGGCCATGGCCTGAAAAAAGAGCTTTTTTGTCATGTCCTTTTCCTCACATGGTTGCCGTGTTCAGGCGAAAGCTCCAGTGGAAGCTGCCCATCGGCAGCTCGTACTCTGTCTCCGGCTGCGGGCCGCAGGAGTTGGAGCCGAGTCCGCGGTGCTTGTGGTCGATGTATAAATAGCGCGTGTTGCCGGTTTCCAGCTCGTCTTTATGCCGCGCTTTCGTGAGCGAATCCAGCGAAAAATCGTGGCAGGAAAACGAAAACTCACCGGTGACCGTCAACGCTTTTTCACCGCCGGAAACCGTCACGCGGCGGCAGTCGCCGTGGTTGCCCGTTTCCTGCGGCACGTCATACAGAAAATTCAGCGCCGGAATGTCGGCTTCATACAGCCCGACGGGGGTGTGCGCCTTGCAGTCCGGATAGTTTTCATCCGGCCCGCGCCCCAGCCACCGGCAGCGGTCGTAAGCGCTGTCCAGCTCAAACACGACGCCCACGCGCGGCAGAACGGACGGCAGTCTCTTTCCGTAAGGCTGCAGGTAAACGGTGACCGTCACCTCGCCGCCCGCCTTGATCTGATAGAGGATCACCGTGTCAAAGCCCCAGAAGTGGCTGTGCGGCAGCAGTTTGCCGGTGGCCGTGACCGTCACGGCGGCAGGCGAGTCCTCCGTTTTGGTGTTGTGACAGCCGAAGCGCAGCGAGGCCAACAGATAATCCGACCATTCCTGAACGAGGCGGGGGGAAAAGTTCACGATGCCGTCGTTGTCGGTCGGCGCGCGCATGCAGTTCAGCTGCATCGGCGCGTCGAGAAGGAGCACGCCGTTTTTCTCCAGCCGGGCGAGCAGCCCGTTTCGGATCGTGACGGAAAAGCCCGCGCCTTTGACTTCGATCGTGTCGCCGGTTTCAGTTACGCTGTGTTCAAACGCGGCGGGTTCGGGCCGGGTGTGCGGCAGCTCCGCAAGGATCGTCTGCTTGTGCGCGAGCTGTCGGCCGTCCCTGACAAAAACGCAGTCGGCTGTGATGAGCCCGGCAAGCCCCGCCGTTTCAAGGGGCAGCGCGAAAAAGCGCGTTTCTCTCGCCCGCAAACCGTCCAGCGATTCTTCGCCCTGCCGCACGGGCACGCCGTCGGCGTTGACCGACCAGCGCATCGTCACGCCGTCCAGTGGCAGAAAATCGTAAGTGTTTTTGACGGTGACGCCGCTGTCGCCCCATTTGACGAACACCGGCGCGGAAACCTCGCGCAGTTCCGCCCAGGACGGTTTCGGCGTGCCGTCGCTCGTGTGATAACCGTCGAGCGAGAAATTCGACCAGTGATACAGGTCGGGGAAATCCCCGCCGTACAGGTAACGCGGTTTTCCGTTTTTGCCCTCGGTGTAAAAGCCGTGGCTTTTGTATTCCCACACATAGCCGCCGCAGCAATGCTCGTTTTCATACACCCAGTTCCAGATATCCTCCAGCCCGCCGGGCGAGTTGCCCATGGCGTGCGCGTATTCCAGCATCATCAGCGGGCCGTCCTCGGGGGCGGAATCGTGCAGGGTCTTCATCGGCATATAGCCGGTCGTGCCGAAATAGCCGCCTTTTCCGTTGGCCATGGAATTGTTGTTGTCCTTGATCGGCTTTTTCACGGCCTGCTCCTGCAGCCAGGCGACGCAGCGGTCGTTGTTCTGGCCGTGGCCGCATTCGTTGCCCAGCGACCAGATGTTGATGCAGGTCTCGTTTTTGTTGATCGCATACATCCGCTGGGTGCGGTCAAAAAAGGCGTCGAACCAGCTTACGTCCTTGTTCAGCGCGCCCAGATCGCCGGAGCATTCCGCGCCGTGCGTTTCGCAGTCGGCCTCGTCCATGACGTAAATGCCGAGCTCCGAGCAAAGCTCGTAAAACAGCGGGTGGTTCGTGTAATGCGAACAGCGAATGGCGTTGAGGTTGCAGGCCTTGATGTCGCGCAGCTCCGCTTCGATCTGCCCGGGGGCGAGCGCGCGGCCGGAGCGGGCGTTGTTTTCGTGGCGGTTCACGCCCTTGAGCGTGATGGGCACACCGTTCATCAGCAGCCGGTGGTTTTTGATCTCGCTTTTGGCGATCCCCACCTTTTTGGTGTGCGTTTCCGTGACCGCCCCGTTTTCGACGATCTCGGTGAAAAGCGTGTAAAGATACGGCTGCTCCGCGTTCCACAGCACGGCGTTTTCCAGCGGCAGAAAGATTTTGCCCGTTTCGGCGAGCGGCTCTTCCCGCATGGCGCAGGTTGCGCCCGCGGCGTCGCACAGCGTGAAACGAAGCGTGGCGGGCTTGTCGCCCGTTTGGCACTGCCAGTCGACTGTGAAGCCGGTCGGGTCGGGCAGGATCGTGTAATCCCACAGCGCGTTTTCGCCGGTCTGGATCAGTACGACGTCGCGGAAAATGCCGCTGGCCAGGAGCATATCCTGATTTTCGAGGTAGGAGGCGTCGGAGAAGGTGTAGACCTTCACGGCCAGCAGGTTGTCGCCGTCGGCCAGCGCGTCGGTCACGTCAAACTCCGCCGGGATGCGGCTGCCCTTGGAAAAGCCGATATACTGTCCGTTGAGCCACACGAAGCAGGCGTTGTCCACGCCGAGAAAGCGAAGGATCGCGCGGCCGCCCGTTTTGTCGGCTGTGAACCTCGTGCGGTAAAGCCCCACGGGGTTGTCGCGGTGGATATACGGCGGGTCGTAGGGGAAGCAGTAGCGCAGGTTCGGGTAATAGCAGCTGCCGTAACCGTGGAACTGCCACATCGAGGGTACCGGCAGGGTGTCCCAATCGCCGTCGCTGTGTTCCGGCTGATAGAACGGCTCGTCGGTATCCTCCGTCCGGTAGGAGAATTTCCATTCGCCGCTGAGCAGCTTCACGCGGTCGGATGCTGTGAAGTTTTTGTGTGTGATCCCGCGTTCCTGCGCCGGGATGAGCAGCGTGCGCGCCGGCAGGCGGTTTTCACCGAGCCGATGCTGGTTGGCAAGATAGTCTCTCGGGTATCTGGTTCCGGCTTGCATTCAGGCAGCGCCCCTTTCTGTTGTCAAACCTTGAGTTTGTTGTTTTTTATCATTATAACAAGGTCGTTTGCCTTTTTCAACGCCGAAACCGTAAATTTGCTTCTGTCGAAAAATCGGATAACTCTTGAAGAACCGCCGGACAAATGATATAATCGGTTTAACATCCGGCCGCCCCGGCGAGATGGAGCGGGACGGTCAAAACTGAAAAAGAGGTTGAAGCAGCTATGAAAAAATGCCTGAGTATCTGCCTGACGGTCGTTTTGCTTCTCAGCACGGCGAGCCTGTTCTGCTACGCCGCGCCGCAGGTCAACTGGATCATCACCAACCCCTATGACGAGGTGGATTGGGACACGTGGGGCAATTACAAATTCCAGCCGCACTGCCACACCAACGCCAGCGACGGGTTCCCCACCATCCACGAGTTCGTGCAAAACCACTATGATCTGGATTACGACGTGGTTTCGCTGACCGATCACGGCACGCTCAACCGCGGCTGGAACAAGGAGCCGGAGCTGATCCCGCTGGTGCGCCTGATCAAAAAGGAACGCACGCAAATGGCGGATATCATTCCGCTGACCGACGAGGAATACAACGCCGTTCTCACCGGCACGGCGGCCTCTGAAAAACGCACGCACAAAAACGGCATGCTCGACGTGCCGCTGGGCATTGAACTGAACATGGCCACGCCCGTGGCCGACTGCCACCTCACCGGCTATTTTTCGGAATACGGTCAGGGTCTGGCGGGCGTTTTCGGCGATTATGAAACGCCGACCAAGGGCGTGAAGGATGCGGGCGGCATATCCATGCTCGCTCACGTGGGCGAATACGTTTACGTCGACAAGGATTCCGAAAAGCACGTGGGGCAGAAGGTCGACGATTATTACGCCGCTAAATTTGCGCGGCTCTTCCTTGACAACAAAGGCTCGAGCGTGGGCATGGGCATCAACAGCGCGACCGACGCGCACACGCGCTGCGACCGCATTCTGTATGACCAGATTTTGCAAAAGACGATCCCGAACGGCGTGGTGCCGTGGGGCTTCTGCTTCTCCGATTCCCACACCCTGCAAAGCGAGAACGACGCGTGGACGGAACTGATGATGAAGGATTTCAACATGGACAACGTCCGCACGGCGATGGTGGAAGGCGCCAGCTTTGCCGTTTCGCATTATTCGCTCGGGTACGAGCTCAACGGCATGCAGGAGCTGCCCGGTTATTTCGACGATCTGCACCTGTGGGACGACGAATCCTATTACTACAGCAACGCCACCCCGAAGGTGACGCGCATCACCGTGGATGAAGACGCCGGCACGATCACCGTGGAGGGCGAAAACTTCGACCGCATCACGTGGGTGTCCAACTGTGAGGTGATCCGCCGCGAGGAGAATATCACAAGCGGAACAGCAACGCTCGATCTGCACGCCTCCGATCTGCTCAACAACCCAGAGCTTTACGTTCGCTTTTATATCACGGGCCCTTACGGCATCTGCTATGCGCAGCCGTTCGTCATCCGGGCGGAAGGCACCGAATTCGCGCCGGTCAACGTGCCGAAAACGCGCGACATTTCCACGTTCCTGCGCGGTCTGGTCACGGTGCTTGACTGGACGCTGTTCAAGTGGAACCCCGTGGTGTGGGTGTTCAAATATTTCGCGCTCGGCTACAACCCGCTCACCCGTCTGGGCAGCCAGCTCTCGGCACTCCTCACGGGCGCGACCGTCAGCTCCGTGAAATAACCATCGAAAAAAGACAAGGACGCCGTTCGGTCCGGCACCGGGCGGCGTCCCTTTTTCATCGTTTCAGTTCAGGTATTGATCGGCATATTCAAAGAACAGCGCCATGATCCGGGCCATGGCGGGCTTGTCCTGACAGGCGTGACCGGAGTTCGGGAAGGAGACGAAGGTGTGCTCCACGCCGTATTCCGTCAGCTTTTTGTCAAGGTCGAGCGCGTTCTGATAGGGCACGATCTCGTCCTGCTCGCCGTGACCGAACACGGTGGGCACGGTGGTTTCATCCACAAAATTGATCGGGGAATACTGCTTGAGCGCGGGTCTTGCCGCGTCAAATTCATCGAGCGAAATGGGGTGCTTGACGCCGTTGGCGATGATGCCGCGCAGATATTCCGCGCCCACGGCCTGTGAGATGCTGTTTTCATCGGAATAGTAGAACTCATGCTCCAGGTCGGCCGGGCCGCACAGCTCCACCACGCAAACCGGCCTGACGGGCGCCGTATCCCGGCGGGTGTAGGCATACAGCAGCGACAGGTGGCCGCCCGCGGAAATGCCCGTGAGCAGCACGCGGTCGAAATCAACGCCGTGCTCTTTGCCCTTCGCTTTGATCGCGGCGAGCGCCGCGGAAATGTCGTCCATCTCGTCGTCAAAGCTCACCGTGTCGGACACGTAGCGGTAATTGACGGCCGCGACGGCGTGATGGAATTCGTCGCTCATCTGCATCAGGCTGCCGGTGTAGGAATCGCGGCTGCCGCCGGTCCAGCCGCCGCCGTGGATGCACAGCACCAGCCCCGTGCTGCCCGAAGCGTCTTTCGGGATCACGAGGTCATAGGTCTGCCGCTCGGTTCTGGCGTCGGTGTAAAACTGATCGAGAAAAATGCGGTTGCGGGGCAGGTATTTGACGTAGCCCGAAAACAGGACGTTGAAAAACGAAACGATAAGCATGATGAAGGCACCGATCCTTTTGAAAACAGTCATATTTATTCTCCTCAGTAAAGTGTGATCTCGCGGGCGACGCCGTCAAAGCCGCTGCCCGTGACGAACTGGGGCAGGTTTTCGGCCACGTTGCTTTCAAAACTGAAATGCAGGTGCCCGGTCAGGATCAGCTTGATCAGCGGCTCGCTCTTGATGTAGTCGATCATGTCGAGCGTGGGCTTGTCGGGGCGCTGCTGCACGGCGCGGAATTCGCTGTAGCGCAGCAGATGCTCCTCATCGCAGCCCACCAGATAGGTGCACGGCTCGCCGGGAAGACGCTCAAAATGATAATCGTAAAGCGCCTGCTCAAACAGCGGGTCGTGGAACGCGAGCACAATGGGCAGCCCCTTTTCGGCCTCTTTTTTCAGCCGCCAGAGCTGCCAGTCGGCAAAGCGGTAATAGCTGTTGTCGATGCCGACAAGGTTCACCCCGCCGACGACGCGGGCATTGAAAAACATCGGCACGCCCAGCCCGTAGCCCATCTGCATGTAGCTGTTCATGCGGTAGGCGTCGTCTTCCCACGCTTCGCCCACGTACTGCGAATAATCGTGGTTGCCCGCGATGAAAAAGATGGCTTCGTTCTGCAGCAGATTGCGCGCCATGGCCGAATTGGCGTGCGACACAAAATCGACCAGATCGCCCGTGTGCACCAGCAGGTCGCAGTGCTGTTCGGCATAGGCGACTTGCTCGGCCAGATATTTTTCTTTGTCCGGCGAACCCAGCCGTTTGGCCAGCTCGTGCTTGCGCGCGTCGTCGTGTTCGTCGACCAGCGCCACGTGCGAATCGGTCACGTGAAGTAGCCTGACCGGCTTTTCGAGGCCGATCTGAAGTTCGTTTTTGATGAGTTGCACGTTTCTTTCCCCCAACCGCTTTTGTACTGAAAGCATTATAGCATAAACAAAGAGAAAAGGGAACCGCAAATTGTGCTTTTTACATGTGCTGCACTCTTGTCTTTTCGGCGCGGATGCGATATACTGAAGCTTGAAATAACAAACGGGAGATGAAGACTGTGCATTTTGAAACCGTTTTGCGAACCGTGCTGATCGTTCTGCTGCTCTGCGGCGTCGCGGCGTTTGGCTTTGTCGGCTGTGCGCACGGCAAAAAGCCCAAAACCGACGACAAAAGCAGCACGCTGTCGTTCCACTCGTTTGACGGCGGCGGGCCGTCCTATCACGTGGAGATTCAGGACCCTTCCGTCCTTTCGTATACGAGCGAACAGAAGTACGGCAAAGAGGATCATGAGGAGCTTGACGGCGCCGGTTACGACGTGATCTTCACCTTCCACGGCTTGAAGAGCGGCAGCACGACCGTGACGATCACAGCCGAATCGCCGATCATGCCCACGGAAACCACAGTCTATGCGGCCGCGGTCGATGAAGCGCTGAAAGTGACGCTGACACAGCAGGAAACGCTCACGGAACGTGACCCGCTGCAGCCCTTGCCCCAACTGGTGCTGCACACCGAAACGGTCACAGTCTACCCGCAGGCGGCCGGCAACGACGCCGCCCGCAGCATGATCGATCGGCTCAGCGCGAAACAGGTGGACGTTACGCTTGAAAAAGGCGAGGCAGGGTTCTGCGGCGCGCTGAAGCTGGCGCTGCCGCAGGCGGGCGAAACGATCACCGCCAAGCCGGGTGACGTTCTGCTCAACGGCGAAAACCAGCTCGTGCTCTGCACCGCCGAACAAACCGGCGTGTTCACGCTTCTGGCAAAGCTGGACGGCACGGCGCTTGATCAACTGCTGCCGGCGCTGGAAGCCGACCCGGCGATCTCGCTTTGGGTCGAATGGAGTGAATAACGGATGAAGGCTTCTTCCCTTTTTGTCGATCACTTTGGAGCGGAACCGCAGGATGAATGGTTCGCGCCCTATCGCCTTTGCCCGCTGGGGGCGCACGTCGACCACAACCTCGGCCTCATCACGGGCTTTGCCATCAACAAGGGCGTCCGCTTCGCGTTTTCCGCGCAGGAAAGCGGCGAGGTGGAGGCTGTCAGCGCACAGTACCCGGGCGCGGCGCGGTGGTCGGTCACGCAGACGCCTGCCGTCAAATGCGGCGACTGGGCGGATTATCTGCGCGGCGCGACGCTCGAACTGAACAAGCGCTTTCCGCTGGCCTGCGGCGTTCGGGTCGCCTTGGCGGGCGAATTGCCCGTCGGCGGGCTGTCCTCTTCGGCGGCGGTCACGCTCGGCTTTTTGCGGTGCCTGTGCCGGGTGAACCGCCTTTCTCTCCCGGCAGAAGAACTGATCGAGCTGGCGTATACGGCGGAGCGGAATTACGTCGGCGTCGCCTGCGGCAGGCTCGACCAATCCTGCGAGGTCTACGGCAAAAAAGATCAATTATTGTTTATGGATATGCGCGACGGCGCGAAGAAGCTGATCCCGCAGCCCGCGGCCATGAAGCCGTATCGGCTCGCGGTGATCTTCAGCGGGCTGGAGCGCAATCTGGTCGGCAGCAAATACAATATGCGCGTCGACGAGGCCAAAAGCGCGGCCTACGCGCTCATGGCGTTTGCCGGGCTGGATTACGGCAAATTCGATCAGGCGGTGCTGCGCGACGTGCCCGTTGCGGTGTTTGAAGCTTTCAAAAGCCGCCTGCCCGAGCCGTGGCGCAAACGCGCCGAACACTGGTACGGCGAATGCGAGCGCGTGAAGCAGGGCGTTGAGGCGTGGCAGAACGGCGAACTGGAACGGTTCGGCTCGCTCGTGCTGGCAAGCGGGCGCAGCAGCATTGATTTGTGGCAGACCGGCTCGCCCGAGCTGATCCGCCTGTATGAACTGATGAAGGGAACCGACGGCGTGCTCGGCGGCCGCTTTTCGGGCGCAGGGTTCAAGGGGTGCTGTCTGGCGCTGCTTGACCCGGCCAAGGCCGACGACGCACTGGAAAAAATCAAACGGCAGTACGTGCGTTCGT
>CAMJHI010000001.1 GCA_946405475.1 uncultured Clostridia bacterium | reverse complement strand
GAGGAATACGTGGCGCTCATGCCTTTGAGCTTTGAACGGTTTTCGCAGCTCGATCTGGTGCGGCTGATGAAGGCGCAGACGTGGCCGGAGGTGCTGGACTGTCTGGCTGAAACCGACTACCGCACGCTGTTCGGCTCAACGCAGCAGGATGGGTTCGCACGTGAAAACCTGATTTTTACCGAAGCGCACGTGCAGGCGTTCTGCAACCGGCGGCTGGTGAAAGCGGTCAAGAAGGATTGCGGCAGAAAACAGGCCGCCGCTTTGCTGGAGCTGGCAAGGTATGAAAACGATATCCGCATGCTGCTTTCTCTTTATCGTGTCAAGCGCCTCACCGGCGCCGACGAATCGACCCTGCGCCGCTTCATTCAGCCGGATTTCACGCTGCTGACCCCGCGGCAGCTCAACGCGATCGCGGCCGCTGAAACGACCGAGGAGCTGGTGCGGCAGGTGGAGCAGACGCCCTACGCCGCCATGTTCCACGGTGAAGACGCGCAGGCCTGCGCCATGCGCATGATCGCCCGGCGGCTGCAAAAGGCCATGCGCTATGCCAACGACGCCGCGCAGACGCTGTGGTGCTTCGTCAAGCTGCGTGAGCTTGAAATCAACGACGTGTGCAACATCTTTGAGGGGGTGCGCTGTCACGCGACTCCCGAACAGATCAATCGATATATCTATTGTATTTAAGGAAACACTGAATAAATCACAAGCGCACGAGGGAGCGGATCTTTTTCCGTCATATTGCACCAAAAATCCTTGTTTTGCGTCAGCAAAGCGGCGGCTTTTTTGCACAATCTGACGAAAAAATCTCTCGCTCCCTCGCACACTCTGATTGAATCAGCGTTCCCTTAGTGTTTTGACAGCGAGGTGATGCTTTTTGGCGATTGAAAAAATGAAGCTCGTGCGCGCGACCGGCCCGATGGAGCAGCTCAATAACTTCTCGGCGCGGGCGGCGGGCAGCATGGTCTATCACCCGGAGCCGGCGCTGGAATATCTGTCGGCGTCGCTGGGCTATACGGCGGTCGGCGGCGAAAACGACGTGGCGCCGCTGATCGAATCGGTGGAGGAGGTCGCCCGTCTGGGCGGTCTGACGCTTGACCGGGTGGAAAGTGATTTGGCTTTACAGCAGCTCGATGACGAAACCATGCAGGAATACCTGACCGGCTTGAAAAACCGCATCGAACAGGATTCCGTCAAGCGAAAGGCCCTGCTCGACCAAAAGCAGGAATGTGAAGACTATATTGACAAGATATCTCACTTTACAGGGCTGGACGTCCGCGTGGACGATCTTCTCGCCTGCGAGTTTCTTGTGGTGCGCTTCGGCAGCATCCCGAAGGATTGCTACCCCAAGCTCAGCGCTTACGAAAACAACCCTTATCTGCTGTTCACGCCCTGCTCGTCGGACGATCTGCACTACTGGGGCGTTTACTGCGCCCCGCGTGAAAAAATCGACGACGTCGACGCGATCTTTGCCTCGCTCTATTTTGAGCAGCTCGTCATCAACAACGCCTGGGGCACGGTGGAAGAGATCATTGCCGCCATCGAAGAAAACGTGACGATCCTCAAGCAGCAGATCGAGCAGCTCGATCTGGAGCTGAGCCGACTGGCGGAAGATAACAGCGAGCGGCTCAACGAGCTGTATTCCCGCCTGTGCCTCAAAAACGAAAGCAACGCCATGCGCCGTTACGCCGCGCGGCACAACAATGAGTTTTACTGCGTGGGCTGGGTACCGGCGCGGCAGGTGGAGTACTTCAGCCAATGCGTCTCCGGCCTGAAGGGCGTTTCGCTCGACGTGAGCGCGCCCAACAAAACCGACAAGCACGTGCCGCCCACCAAGCTCAAAAACTTTTTCCTGTTCCGGCCGTTTGAATACTACGTGGAAATGTACGGTCTGCCGGATTACGGGTCGCTGGATATCACCGCCTTTGTCGCCGTCACCTATACTGTCATCTTCGGCATGATGTTCGGCGATCTGGGTCAGGGCTTCGTGCTGATGCTCGCGGGCTTTCTGATGTGGAAGCTCAAAAAGATGGCGCTGGGCAAGATCCTCATTCCCTGCGGCGTGTCGTCCATGTGCTTCGGGCTGGTGTTCGGGTCGTTTTTCGGTTATGAGCATCTGCTCGACCCGCTGTATCACGCGGTGGGGCTGAGCGGAAAACCGCTGGAGGTCATGGACAGCATCAACACCGTTCTGCTGTTTGCCATTGCCATCGGCGTGGGGCTGGTGGCCGTGTCCATGCTGCTCAACGTCGTGTCCAGCCTGCGCGAGAAAAAAATCGGGGAAGCGCTGTTCAGCAACAACGGCGTCGCCGGCATCCTGCTTTATCTGTCGCTGGTCAATTTAGCGGTCGCGTTCATGAACGGTCCGCGCCTCATCCCCAACGCCGTGTGCGTGCCGGTCATCATCGTGTGCGCCGTGATCCTGTTCTTCAAGGAGCTGCTCATCGCGCTGGTGGATCATGAGCCGGAACGCAAGCCCGACAGCGTAACGGACTTTTTGCTGCAAAACGTGTTTGAAATGCTCGAATACGTGCTCAGCTATTTCAGCAACACCGTTTCGTTCCTGCGCGTGGGCGCGTTCGTGCTGGTGCACGCGGGCATGATGATGGTGGTCTTCTCGTTGGCGGGCGAAAGCGAAAACATTGTCGTGATCATTCTGGGCAACGTGCTCGTCATCGCGCTGGAGGGCCTGCTCACGGGCATTCAGGCGCTGCGCCTTGAGTTTTATGAAATGTTCAGCCGTTGCTTTGAAGGCAGCGGCAAGCCGTTCCGCACCGTTGCGGTCAACCAATAACCAATTTCATTTTGATAGACGGAGGAATTCTTATGTCAACGGTTCTTATCACCCTTGCGGTCCTTTTCCCGGCTGCCGCCCTGACGGCTCTGATGGTTTTTTCGTTCCAAAAGCATCTGCGCGGCGTCAGCGGCAAGCGCATCCTCAAAACCAATCTGCTCGCCTTTGCGCTCGTGCTGGTCATCACCGCTTCGCTGGCCTTTTCGGCTTCCGCGGTCGACGCCGACACGCCTGACGCGTCTGTTGAACAGGCGGCGCAGACTGAACAGGCAGCCGAATCGAACGGCGACAAGGGGCTCGGGCTGCTTGCCGCGGGTCTGGTCACCGGTCTGGCCGGCATCGGCGGCGGCATCGCCGTGGCAGCCGGCGCACCGGCCGCCATCGCCGCCACGAGCGAGGATCCCAAGAGCTTCGGTAAATCGCTGATCTTCGTCGCGCTGGGCGAATCCATCGCGCTTTACGGCGTGGTCATCTCGATTCTGATCCTGAACAAGCTGTAAGACAGGGGAGGGGTTCTCCTTGAAACTGTTTTTGATCACCGATGACGTCGACACCTCGGTCGGCCTGCGTTTAGCGGGCGTCGAAAGCCGGGTGCTGCACGAATTGTCACAGGGGCAGCAGGCGTTTGACGATGTGCTGCGCGAGGATGACGTCGGCGTTCTGATGGTGTCGCACCGCGTGGCGGAGTTTTACCGTGACAGGATCGAGGCGATCCGGCGCAGCCGCAGTCTGCCCCTGATCGTGACCCTGCCCGACCGCGCAGAAGAAGCGAAGGAGTGAGCAGCATGCCGACCGACAATAAAGTGCTCGAGTTTTTCAATGCGATCAACGAGGACCTGCAGCGGCAGGTCAACGAGATCACCGATGAAGCCAACCGCCTCAAGGCGGCTCAGATCAAAAAAGCCAAGCGCAGCGCCAAAAAGCAGACCGACGCGTACCTGCGCACCGAATTGGCCAACATGGCGCACAGCAACGGCCGCCGTGTGGCCGCCGCACGCGCCAGAGCCAAGCAGGAATGGCTGGAGCGGCGCGCCGAGCTGGAACAGCAGGCGTTCGACAGGGCGGCGCAAAAGCTGGCCGCCTTCACCGAAACGCCCGATTACGAGGCGTTTCTGCTGGTGAGCGCGCAGCGCATGGCGGCGCATTTCAACGGCGGCGAGATCGTGTTTACCCTGCGCCCCGCCGATGAAAAATACGCCGAAAAAATCGACGGCGCCGTGCCGCAGCCCTGCCGGTTTGAAACGGATGCTTCCATTCGCATCGGCGGCTGCCGCGCCGTGAGCGAGGCATCGCGCCTGAGCGCGGATGACACGCTGGACGCGAGGCTGGAAAGCCAGCGCGCCTGGTTCGGCGAGCATTCCGGTCTTTGCGAGAAGGACGCGACAGGAGAGTGAACGATTTGAACAGTTATCGGATCGACGGCATCAACGGGCCGATCGTCACCGTGCGCGGCGCGACCGAACTGCAGATCATGGAAATGGTCTACGTCGGCGTGAAGCGGCTCGTGGGCGAGGTCATCGGCGTTGACAGCGAAAAAACGACCATTCAGGTCTATGAAGATACCGCGGGGCTTTACCCGCGCGAGCCGGTCGAGGCGACCGGTTCCCCCATGTCCATTGCGCTGGGTCCCGGCATTCTGGGCAATATTTTCGACGGCATCGAAAAGCCGTTGAGCAGCTTTGCCGAGCAGGCGGGCGCCTTCATCACCAAGGGCGTCAGCGTGCCGCCGCTTGATGAAAAAAAGCAGTGGGACGTTACCGTTACGGTCAAGCCGGGCGACGTTTTGTCGGGCGGCGAGGTCTATGCCGAATGCGATGAAACGCAGGCCGTGCGGCACAGGCTCCTCGTGCCGCCGCAGCAGCACGGCAGGGTCGTGTTTGCCGTGCCGGGCGGCGCCTACCGCCTGAACGACTGCATCGTCAGGCTTGAGGACGATTTCGGCAATCTCTTTGAATTGACGCTTTGCCAGCGCTGGCCGATCCGCACCGCGCGGCCGATGCGGGAACGGCTGCTGCCGTTGGTGCCGCTGCTCAGCGGGCAGCGCATCATCGACGCCATGTTCCCCATTGCCAAGGGCGGCGCGGCGGTGATCCCGGGCGGGTTCGGCACGGGCAAGACCGTGCTGCAGCATCAGCTTGCCAAGTGGTGCGACGCCGACATCATCGTCTACGTCGGCTGCGGCGAGCGCGGCAACGAAATGACGCAGGCGCTCACCGAATTCAGTGAACTGAAAGACCCGCGCACCGGCCGCCCGCTGCTGGAACGCACGGTGCTCATCGCCAACACCTCCAACATGCCCGTGGCGGCGCGTGAAGCGTCGATCTACACCGGCATCACCTTTGCGGAATATTACCGCGACATGGGCTATCACGTGGCGATGATGGCGGATTCCACCTCCCGCTGGGCGGAGGCGCTGCGCGAGATCTCCGGCCGATTAGAAGAAATGCCGGCGGATGAGGGCTACCCCGCCTATCTGCCGAGCCGTTTGTCCGAATTTTATGAACGCGCCGGCCGCTGCATCACGCTTGGCGGAGCGGAGGGCTCGGTCACTGTCATCGGCGCCGTGTCCCCGCAGGGCTCCGATTTTTCCGAGCCGGTCACGCAGAATTCCAAGCGCTTCACCCGCTGCTTCTGGGGGCTGGATAAAGCGCTGGCCTATGCCCGCCATTTCCCGTCCGTGAACTGGAACACCAGCTACAGCGAATACGCCGACACGCTGGGCGCATGGTATGCCGAACACATCGCGCCCGATTTTATGGCGTGCCGCAGCCGCATCAGCGCCCTGCTGGCGGAGGAAGCGCGGCTGATGGAGATCGTCAAGCTCATCGGCTCGCAGGTCTTGCCGGATGAGCAGAAGCTCGTCATCGAGATCGCGCGGGTCATCCGCACCGGCTTTTTGCAGCAGGACGCGCTGAACGAAACGGATTCCTACGCGCCGCCCGAAAAGCATTACCGCATGATGAAGAGCATTCTCAAGGTCTATGATCAGAGCGTGAGCCTGATCGAGCGGCAGATCCCCGTTTCCGAAATCATCAAAACAGGCTGCCTGGAGCGCCTGATCAAAATGAAATTTTCCGTGCCGAACGATGAGCTCGGCCGGTTTGACGAATTGGACGCCGAAAACGAAAAGGCGCTTTCGGCCGTCGGTTAAAGGCAGGTGACAGGTTTTGATTCTGGAACATCTCGGGCTGGATAAAATCAGCGGTTCGCTGGTGGTGCTGGAAAACGTCGACAACGTGTTCAACGAGGAAATGGTCGAGATCCGGCTGGAGGACGGTTCGGTCCGCGCCGGGCGCATCGTGATGATCGAGGGCAGGCGCGTGGTCATTCAGGTGTTTGAAGGCACGCGCGGCGTGTCCATGGTCAACACCCGCACCCGCATGACCGGCCGCCCCATGGAGCTCAAGCTTTCGCCCGAAATCGTCGGGCGCGTGTTCGACGGGCTCGGCCGCCCGAAGGACGGGCTGGGCGAGATTTATCCGCTGACGCGGCGCGACATCAACGGCAGCGCCATCAACCCCGTGCAGCGCGTCTATCCGCGCAATTTTGTGCAGACGGGCATTTCCTCCATCGACACGCTTTCCACGCTCATCCGCGGGCAGAAGCTGCCCATCTTTTCGGGTTCGGGCATGCGCCACAACGAGCTGGCCATGCAGATCGTGCGGCAGGCGAGCGTGGCGGATGACGAACGCTTTGCCATCGTCTTTGCCGCCATGGGCGTGAAGAACGACGTGGCGGAGCAGTTCCGCACCAGCTTTGAAGAATCGAACGTGATGAGCAAGGTCGTCATGTTCCTCAACCTTTCCAACGATCCCATCATCGAGCGCATCATCACGCCGCGCTGCGCGCTCACGGCGGCGGAATATCTGGCGTTCGATCTGGGCATGAACGTGCTGGTCATCATGACCGACATGACTGCCTACTGCGAAGCCCTGCGCGAGTTCTCCTCCTCCAAGGGCGAGATCCCGGGCCGAAAGGGCTTCCCCGGTTATCTCTATTCCGATCTGGCGTCGCTGTATGAGCGCGCCGGCATCATCCAGGGCAGCCGCGGCTCGGTCACGCAGCTCCCGATCCTGACCATGCCCAACGACGATATCACGCACCCCATCCCCGACCTGACCGGCTTTATCACCGAAGGGCAGATCGTGCTCGACCGCGCGCTTGAGGCCAAGGGCGTTTACCCGCCCATCAGCGTGCTGCCGTCGCTTTCGCGTTTGATGAAGGACGGCATCGGCGAAGGTTACACCCGCAAGGACCATAAGGCGGTGAGCAATCAGCTGTTCGCCTGTTATTCCAAGGTGCAGGAGGCGCGTTCGCTGGCCAGCGTGGTGGGCGAGGATGAACTCAGCGAGCAGGATCGGCTGCTCCTCGGCTTCGGGCGTGATTTTGAAGCGCAGTTCCTGACCCAGAGCCAGACCGAAAACCGCACCGTGACGCAGTCGCTCGATCTGGGCTGCCGCCTGCTGGCGCAATTGCCCGATGAACTGCTCGACCGTCTCAAGCGGGAAGAGATCGAGGAATACATCGAACCGTTCCGTGAGAAGGAGGCCAACAATGGCTGAAAACGTGGCGCCGACCAAGGGCAACCTGATGAACGCGCGCCGTTCGCTGGAGCTGGCGAAGGTCGGTTACGATCTGATGGAGCGCAAGCGGAAGTTTCTGATGCGCGAGATTGCAAAACGAACCGAGGAATATGAACAGACCGAAAAAGAGATGGAACGCCTGTGCCGCGATGCGTTTTATTCGTTGCGCATGGCCACCGTGGCCGACGGGCTGCCGCTCACGCAGGCGCAGAGCGTGCCGGTCGACGACAGCGTCACCGTCGTGACGCGCTCGGTTATGGGCGTGGAGGTGCCTGAGGCGCACGTTCAGCCGCCCGAGCGCAAGATCTACTACGGTCTGGCGTTCACCGGCCTGCAGCTCGACGACGCCTACAGCCGCTTCCTCGACCTGAAGGTGCTGGCGGTGAAGGCGGCCACGCTGGAAACCGCGCTGTTCCGTCTGCAGGAGGCGGTGGTCAAAACCGGCAAGCGCTCCAACGCGCTGGGCAACATCGTCATTCCCCGGTTCACCTCACAGATCAAATTCATTTCCGATTCGCTCGAAGAAAAAGAGCGTGAGGATTTTGCCCGATTGAAGGTCATTAAAAATGAAGAATAAAGGAAACACTGAATAAATCACAAGCGCACGAGGGAGCGGATCATTTTCCGTCATATTGCACCAAAAATCCTTGTTTTGCGTCAGCAAAGCGGCGGCTTTTTTGCACAATCTGACGAAAAAATCTCTCGCTCCCTCGCACACTCTGATTTAATCAGCGTTTCCCTAGCTCCCTCGCACACTCTGATTGAATCAGCGTTTCCTAAACGCAGTTCTTTTATCAAGAAGCGTATGAAACGGTGCAGTCCTGCGGGGCTGCGCCGTTTGCTGTCTCTGTTTTCATGGGAGCAGACGGATGAGTGGCTTTTTTGACTTTCTTAAACAAAATATTGACATTTCATGAATAAAATGTTAACATTAGAAAGAAAGGAGGGAATATCTGTTAAAAACGACGATCGTTAGCGTTATGCAGAAGAAAAAAGAAAGGAGTAAATCATCATGTTCAAACGGGTTTTATCTATCTTTTTAGCGATACTTCTCGTCTGTTCCCTGAGTCTGTGTGCTTTTGCCGCGGAGGAGGAGCCTCAGGCGGAGTTTTATCGTTTCAACAATGAGGATTTGAAATGCACTGTTTTGATCGTGGCATACGATCCTCAGGCCTTTCCCGTTCGCGGTGAAAAACCGGCCGTGTCGCTGGTGACGGACGGCAAGTCCGTTACGATTTCGCCGGATAAGATCGTCTTTTCTGAAAACGCCCCGCTGTCTTTGCTGTATATTTGTCTGCCCGGCTTTCTGGCGGATGATGAACATAAGGGCTATGCGGAAGAAACCGTTGTGAAAATTGCTTCCGGCGCATATCTCACAGCCGAAGGCGAGCCTTGTGACGCCATCAGCCGCGACGCGCGGTATCTGAACTGGGGCGGAACATGGTCTCTGCTCAGCGTGAGAGGTGTGATGCCCTATGTGTTCTATACGGCAAAGACGCCGGAGCTTTTGGAGGGAACCGAAATGAAGGTGGTGCAATTCCGTTCCGCCTGGCGCTCTGACGTTGTTTACAGCAACGACGGTGAGGTTTCGGAGGAAAAATCCTACACATATACGCCGTCGCTCGGCAGGCACGTTTTGCTGGCCAAAGCAAATGAATTTGTCTATGAAAAATTTGAATTTGTCGTTGTCAGCAAGGAAACGATGCGCCGGGATAATCTGAAGCTGCTTCTTCAAGAGGGGTTCCGGTTTGGGCGGAACATTCCGCTGGGCATCGTCGGCTTCTTCATCCCGACGGCGGCCTGGGGGCTGCCGGCCGGCTGGGTGGTGTTCCTGCTGCAGGCGGAATACTTCATCACGTTTGCGCGGCAGTTGTTCTCAAGGGAAGTTCTAGATCTCTTCGGAGAAGCTCCTTCAGAGTATGATCTCATGCCGTATATTCCTCTGACGGAAACGTGGAACAAAATCTGAACATTTTTTCATAAAAAGCGCGCCCGGACAGCCCGTCCGGGCGCGCTCAGCTTTTGATCGGATGATTCCGCAGAATGCGCATGATGGCGTGCCGCCAAAACTTTTATCAATAAATCTCGATTCTTTTATTACAAAATCTTGAAAATCAAGATTCATAAACCCGATTAGCCTATTTTGGGAAAGGCGGAAAACAGCGTATGGTTTTCTTTTCCGACACAGGGCTGGAGCGGGATGAGCTGGCCGCGGCCTTGCGGCAGTCACTCGACGGCAGGGCGCTGAAAAAAGTGCTCATTCTGCCGCCGGATTACACCCGGTTATATTCCGGGGCGGGGATCATCACCGCCGAATATTATTCCATGCTCACCGCCATGGGCTGCGAGGTCGACGTGATGCCCGCGCTGGGCACGCATGAGCCGATGACGCGGCAGGAATGCGAGGCGTTTTTTCTGGGCGTCGTGCCCTTTGAAAAGCTGATCGTGCACAACTGGCGCACCGACGTCGTCAAGCTGGGCGAGGTGCCCGCGGCGTTCGTCAGCGAGGTGTCCGAGGGGCTGGTCAACACGCCCATCGACGTGGAGGTCAACAAGCACATCGTCGATCCGGGCTATGATCTCATCCTGTCCGTCGGGCAGGTCGTGCCGCATGAAGTGGTCGGCATGGCGAACTATTCCAAAAATATTTTCGTCGGCTGCGGCGGCAGCAGCATGATCAATTCCTCCCACATGCTCGGCGCATTTTACGGGCTGGAGCGCATCATGGGCCGGGATCATTCGCCCGTGCGCCGCGTGTTCGATTATGCGCAGGAGCATTACCTGAGCGAGCTGCCGCTGGTTTACGTCCTCACCGTCACCACCAACGAGGGCGACAAAACCAACATCCACGGGCTGTTCATCGGCGATAAGCGTGAATTGTTCGAGCAGGCGGTCGCGCTGAGCCAGAAGCTCAATCTCAACTACGTCGACAAGCCCCTGCAAAAGGTGGTCGTTTATCTGGATGAGCGCGAATTCAAAAGCACGTGGCTGGGCAACAAGGCAGTTTACCGCACCCGCATGGCCATTGCCGACGGCGGCGAGCTGATCGTGCTCGCGCCCGGCGTGCGCAAATTCGGCGAGGACGACGCCAACGACCGCCTCATTCGCCAATACGGCTACGTCGGGCGCAAAAAAGTGCTGGAGCTGACCGAGGCGAACGACGACCTGAAAGAGAATCTTTCCGTGGCGGCGCACCTGATCCACGGCTCGTCCGACGGCCGCTTTTCCATCACGTACTGCACGCAGCATTTAAGCGAGGACGAGGTGCGAAAAGCCAATTTCAACTATATGCCCTACGCCGAGGCGGTGCGGCGCTACGACCCGGCCGTGCTGAAGGACGGGTTCAACACCCTGCCCGACGGCGAAGAAATCTACTACATTTCCAACCCCGCTCTGGGGCTGTGGGATGTGAAACGATAAGCAGGTGATTTTGATGGAACGATTGATTGATTTACACACCCACTCCAACAAATCGGATGGTTCCATGTTCCCGCGCGAGGTCGTGCGCCACGCGGCGGAATGCGGGCTGACGGCCATCGCCCTGTCCGACCACGACACGGTGGACGGCGTGAAGGAAGCGATGGACGAGGGCGAAAAGGTCGGCGTGGAGGTCGTGCCCGCCATCGAGTTTTCCGTTCAGTCCGAAACCGAGACCCATATTCTGGGCTATTACCTCGACGTGGATCATCCGGCGCTGGCCAAAGCCATGGAAGAGGTGGTCGCCATCCGGCGCGTGCGCAACGAAAAAACCTGCGCGGCGCTCAACAAGCTGGGCTTTGACGTCACCATCGACGAAGCGCTGGCCATCGCGCCCTCCGGCATGATCGGGCGCGCACATTTCGCCCGCATCCTCATGGATAAAGGCTACACCTCATCCGTCAAAGAGGGGTTTGAAAAATACATGAGCGTGGGCAAGCCGGCCTACTGCGAGGTGCAGTGCATGACCGCCAAAGGCGCCATCGAGCTCATTCATGAGTGCGGCGGGCTGTCCTACGTGGCGCATCTTCACCTGATCAAGCTGGACGACGACAAGCTTGAAGAGCGGCTGAAGGAATTCATCGGGTACGGCCTCAACGGCGTGGAGGGCTATTACACCGATTACACGCCCGACATGCAGGCACGCTATCAGGCTATGGCCAAACGGCTGGGGCTTGGCATTTCCGGCGGCACGGATTTCCACGCCAAAATGAAACCGCATATCAGCATCGGCAGGGGGCTTGGCAACATGGCCATTCCCTACAGCGTGCTGGACGGCATCAAAGAATTACGCAGAAAGGTGTTTGAAGAACAATGAAACAATCCGACATCGGCCTCATCGGCCTCGCCGTTATGGGCGAAAACCTCGTGATGAACATGGAAAGCAAGGGCTTTACTGTCACCGTTTACAACCGCACCGTGCAGAAGGTGACGGATTTTGTCAACGGCCGCGCCAAGGGCAAAAACATCGTGGGCGCCGCCACGCTCGAAGAGCTTGTGGCCAGCCTGTCAAAGCCCCGCAAGGTGATGATGATGATCAAAGCCGGCAAGGCGGTCGACGACATGATCGAGCAGCTTCTGCCGCTGCTGGAGGACGGCGACATCATCATCGACGGCGGCAATTCGCACTTCCCCGACACCATCCGCCGCACGGCGTATGTGGAAAGCAAGGGCAAGCTCTACATCGGCACCGGTGTCTCCGGCGGCGAAGAGGGCGCGCTCAAAGGGCCGAGCCTCATGCCCGGCGGTTCCGCGGCGGCGTGGCCGACCGTCAAGCCCATCCTGCAGGCGATCTGCGCCAAGGTGGAGGATGGTTCGCCCTGCTGCGACTGGGTCGGTGAAAACGGCGCCGGTCACTTTGTCAAAATGGTGCACAACGGCATCGAATACGGCGATATGCAGCTCATCTGCGAAGCGTATCAGCTCATGCACGACCTGCTGGGCATGAACGCCGACGACATGCACGAGGTGTTCGCCGAATGGAACAAGGGCGAGCTCGACAGCTACCTTATCGAGATCACCCGCGATATTCTGGCTTATAAAGACGAGGATGGTTCGCCCATCGTCGACAAGATCCTCGACACCGCCGGGCAGAAGGGCACCGGCAAATGGACGGGGATCGCCGCGCTGGATGAAGGCGTGCCGCTCACGCTCATCGGCGAGGCTGTGTTCTCCCGTTGCCTGAGCGCCATGAAGGAAGAGCGCGTGGCAGCTTCTCAGGTGCTCACCGGCCCCAAGCCCGTTTTTGAAGGCGATAAAGCGCAGTTCATCGAAGACATCCGTTCCGCGCTGTTCGCCGCCAAGATCATTTCCTACGCGCAGGGCTACACCCTCATGCGCGACGCGGCGAAGACCTACAACTGGAACCTCAACTACGGCGGCATCGCGCTTATGTGGCGCGGCGGCTGCATCATCCGCAGCGTGTTTTTGGGCAAGATCAAGCAGGCGTTCGACGCGAACCCGAATCTGTCCAACCTGCTGCTTGATCCCTATTTTAAGCAGGCGATCGATCGCGCGCAGGCCGGCTGGCGCCGGGTCTGCTCCGTGGCCATGCTCAACGGCATTCCGATTCCGGCCATGACCACCGCGCTCAATTATTACGACGGCTACCGCTGCGCGCGTCTGCCCGCGAACCTGCTGCAGGCGCAGCGCGACTATTTCGGCGCGCACACCTACGAACGCGTCGACGCGCCGCGCGGCGAATTTTTCCACACCAACTGGACGGGCGAGGGCGGCGCCACCGCCGCTTCGCAATACTCGATCTGACCAACAAGCAGGAGGGAACGAATATGAAACCGATCAAGCAAAACGCCATGTGGTCCCTGGTCGTGCCCACGAGCATGGGCGTGCGCATCTGCCCGGCGGCGGGTCAGCCCGTGGCCGCGAGCGATACCTTCACCATGCAGGCCACCAGCGCTGAAACCAACGTCGCTTCCATCGCGTCTTATCTTGGCCTGCCCGTCAAGGTGCTGACCACCTTCGTCAAGGGCAGCCCGATCGCGTCCTTCATCAAAAGCAACCTGCGCGCCCGCGGCATGGTGTTTGAGGGCGCCGAGGTCGAACAGGGCGGCCCGTGGGGTTACCGCCATCAGTTCAATATTGCCGACAGCGGCTACGGCTCCCGCGGCCCGCGCGTGCTCAACGACCGCGCCGGTGAAGTGGGGCGCACGCTGAACATCAAGGATTTTGACCTTGACCGCATTTTCGGGCAAGAGGGCGTCGCCGTGCTGCACCTGTCCGGGCTGATCGCCGCGCTTTCGCCGGATACGGGCGTGTTCTGTCTGGAGCTGGCCCGCGCCGCCAAAAAAACCGGCACGCTCATTTCGTTCGACCTCAACTACCGCGCCACGTTCTGGAAGGGGCGTGAGGTGGAGCTGAGCGCCATTTTCAAAGAGATCGCTGGCGTGGCCGACATCCTCGTCGGCAATGAGGAGGATTTCCAGCTCTGCCTCGGCGTTCAGGGGCCGGAGGCGGGCGGCAAAGACCTTGCCGCCAAGATCGAAAGCTTCAAGGGCATGATCGAAGTGGTGCGCGAACAGTATCCGAACGCGTCCGTTTACGCCACGACCCTGCGTCAGGTCATCAACGCCAACACCCACCTGTGGGGCGCCATCATGCTTGAAAACGGCACGTGGCACGTGGTCGAGCCGCGTGAGATCCATGTGCTTGACCGCATCGGCGGCGGCGACGGCTTTGTGGGCGGTTTGCTCTACGCCATCCTCAAGGGGTGGGAGAGTGAAAAATGGATCCAGTTCGGCTGGGCGACCGGCGCGCTGGCCACCACCTTCCTCACCGATTACGCGCAGCCTGCCGACGAGGAACAGGTCTGGAGCGTGTGGAGCGGCAACGCCCGCGTCAAGCGCTGAAGCAAGAAAGGAACGGCTATGAAAGATTACGTCATTCATCTGGAAAACCCCGCCAAAACGTGGGAAAACTCTTCGCCCGTGGGCAACGGCTTTCTGGGCTTGTCCGTGTTCGGGCGGCCGAACGCCGAAAAGCTTGTGCTCAATGAAGAGACCGTGTGGGATGAAAGCGGCGCATACCGCGTGCCCGAAAACTACCCCGAAAAGGTGCGGCACATCCGCGAGCTGTTTGCTCAGGGCAAAAACGCCGAAGCCGCCAAATGGGCGGAAGAGAACATCGTTGACGATTTTCAGAGCATCAGCTCTTATGAAGTGGCGGGCAATCTGCTCGTCGATTTTGACAACAAAAAGCGCGCGACCCTTTACAGCCGCGATCTGCTGCTCAACGTCGGCCTCAGCCGCGTGACCTGCCGCAAGGGCAAGGTCGGTTTTGAGCAGGAAAGCTTTGTGTCTTACCCGCAGAATGTGATCGCGGTGTCTTACACCTTCAGCGAACCGCAGTCCTTCACGCTGAACTTTGAGCGCGAATGCTGCGACGGCGTGACGGCCGAAAACGGCGTGCTGCTCGCGCGCTGCCATACGGCGCACGGCACGCATCATTTCTGCGTGGGCACGAAAGCGGTCTGTGACGGCACGGTCAGCGCCGCAGCCGATCGACTCCGCGTGGAAGCGGCGACGCGCGCCGTGCTGTACGTCAGCATTTCCACCGACAACCGCTGTGAAGACTTTGAAGCGGACTGCCTAAGCCGCCTGAACAAGACGCTTGCCGATTTCGACGCGATCAAAGAGGAGCATATCGCGGATTTCCGCGCGCTGATGGAGCGCTCCGACGTGGTGTTCGAGTCGGAGGAAGCCGTCGACGCGCTGCCCGTGGGCAAACGCCTGAGCCGCCTGAAATTCCGCAAAGCCGCGCGGGACGATTCGCTGATCTCGCTCTACTGGCAGTTCGGCCGTTATCTGCTGGTTTCCTCCAGCCGCCCGGGCTCGCTGCCCGCCAACCTGCAGGGCGTTTGGGCGGAGCGCATGCGCAACCCGTGGGATTCGGATTATCACGTCAACATCAACCTGCAAATGAATTACTGGCAGGCGGAGCAGGCGAACCTGCCCGAATGCACGCAGCCGCTGTTCGATTACATGAACAAGAACCTGCTCGGACCCGGCCGCAAGGCGGCGAAGGATTTTTACGACTGCGGCGGCACGGTCACGCACCACGTGAGCGACATTTACGGCTTCAACGCCCCGGCGGACGGCTTCTGCGGCCTGTGGCCGATGGGCGGCGCGTGGCTGGCTTCGCATATGTGGGAACATTATCTTTATTCGCGCGACCTTGATTTTTTGAAAAACACCGCCTATGAATTCTTCAAGGCCAGCGTCGAATTCTTCCTGGACTATCTGGAGGAATCGAAGGAGGGCACTCTGCTCACCGGTCCGTCCATTTCACCCGAAAACGAATACCTGCTCAACGGCAAAAAGGTCAGCATGAGCATGATGCCGACCATGGATATCGAAATATTATCTGGGCTGTTTGATTCTTATATTCAGACCGAGGAACTGCTCAAGCTTGACCCCGAGCTCGCCGAAAAAGCGAAGGCGGCGCGGCAGAAGCTGCCGCCCCTGCGGGTCGGCAAGCACGGTCAGCTCATGGAGTGGATAGAAGATTATGACGAGGCGGAGCCCGGCCACCGCCACATTTCCCATGCGTTCGGCCTGTACCCCGGCAACACCATCACGCGCGATATGCCCGAGCTTTATAAGGCCATCCGCACCACGCTTGACCGGCGGCTGGCCAACGGCGGCGGTCACACCGGCTGGAGCCGCGCGTGGCTGATCAACCTGTTCGCCCGCCTGCATGACGGCGACCGGGCGTATGAGAACCTGCGGGCGCTGTTCACCAAATCGACCCTGCCCAACCTGTTCGACACGCACCCGCCGTTCCAGATCGACGGCAACTTCGGCGGCGCCGCCGGCATCGGCGAAATGCTGCTGCAAAGCCACGAGGGCTTTCTGTCGTTCCTGCCCGCTCTGCCCAAAACCATGAGCGGCTCGTTTACCGGCCTGCGGGCGAGGGGAGAGCTGACTGTTTCCGCTTCGTTCCAAAACGGCGCGGTCACGTCGTTCACCCTGCTTTCGCCCGTTGCGCAGACCGTGAAGGTCGAGGTCAACGGCAGCTTTGTCGAATGCCCGCTGGAAGCCGGCAAAGCCTATGTTTACAACGCCTGACGCAAACGAAAGATCGTCTGCGCCGCCAAGATGAGCGCAATGCCCGGCGAACCAAGCACCACCCCCGTGCCGAGGGTATACAGGTTCACCGGCATGGCAATGCCGATGGCATAGCCGAGCAGCCGCACCGCATACAGCGCGGCGACGCCCTGCACGGCGCCGGCCAGCAGGCCTTTGATCAGGCAGCGGTTTTTGATGCTCACGCACAGCAGCACGCCCACGCACAGGGCGGCGTAGACAACGGGCAAAGCTTCAACGCCCATAAAGATCCCTCGTTTCCGACCGAATATTTCGCTGCCGGGCCAGACAAAGCAAATGGCGGTACCGCGCCTTGAGCGCCTCGATTTCGTAAATGGTGGCTTCCACCAGGTCGCTGTCGCTGAGCAGCTCAAAACAGGCGTAGGCGCGGTCGAGGTCTTTGTGCAGGCGGTGCAGCTGTTCCAAAAGAATCTCATCTTCACTTTTTTCGTTTTTCTTCCTGAATCTGATTTCCGTGACCGTCATAAGCGTCCTCCTGATGATAAGTATGTCGGGAGGATGGGCAAATATGACAGATTTTATTCAATCTTCGGAGGCTACCATGAAAATCACCAAGCTCAAACCCTTTGCGGTTTCCACCATCTGGGGCGGTCAGAAGCTCAAGCAGTTCTACGGCGTGAAAACCGAGCTGGAAAACTGCGCCGAGGCGTGGATGCTTTCCTGCTTTCCCGATCATGAATGCTGCGTCGACGGCGGCGAATACGACGGTCTGACGCTGTCACAGCTCATCGAAACCTGCGGCAAGGGCATTTTAGGCACCCGTGCCGAAGCGTTCGACGATTTCCCCGTGCTCATCAAATTCATCGACGCGGCGGACGATCTTTCCGTTCAGGTCCACCCGGACGACGCCTACGCCAAACAGTACAACGGCGGCTTCGGCAAGACCGAGTGCTGGTATATCATGGATTGCGAGCCCGGCGCGCGCATCATCTACGGCTTCAAAAACAAAATCACCACCGAAGAATTTGCCAAAGCCATCGCGGACAACCGCGTGGAGGACGTGGTGAATTATGTCGAGGTCAAAAAAGGCGATTTCTTCCTCATCGAGGCGGGAACGCTGCACGCGATCTGTAAAGGGATATTACTTGCCGAAGTGCAGCAAAATTCCAATATCACATTCAGAGCCTACGATTACAACCGCTTTGACGTGCGCTGCAACGGCCCGCGGCCGCTTCATATCAAGGAAACGCTCGACGTGACCCGCTGCGAGCCGCCCTGTCCGTCGCTGCCCACGTGCTGTAAAGTGGAACAGCTTGACGGTGCAACGGTGACCGAGCTGCTTACCTGCGACCTGTTCCGCGTCAAAAAAGCGGAGATCACCGCGCGGTACACCGCCGAAACCGACGAAACCTCCTTTGCGCACCTCATGGTGCTGGAAGGCGAGGGGCAGATCGCGTGCGGCGATACGACGATCCCCCTGACGAAGGGCGACGGCGTGTTCGTGCCGGCTGCTTCCGGCGCTTTCACCGTTTCCGGCAGCCTTACGCTGCTGGAAAGCAGACTGTAAACCACGAAAGGGAAACCCAAATGGCTGTTCTCTCTGCGCAAAATTTAACCATGTCGTTCGGCGAGCGGGTGCTGTTTCAGGGCGCTTCTTTTGATATTGCGCCCGGTGAGCGCGTCGGTCTCATCGGCGCCAACGGCACCGGCAAAACGACGCTGTTCAAGCTCGTGCTCCGTTCGCTCGAGCCGACCTCGGGCGAGATCCACCCCGGCAAAAACACCGTGGTGGGTTATATGGAGCAGCACGCCTGCGCCGGTTCGACCAAGACGATCTATGAAGAGATCCTCACCGTTTTCTCCGACCTGTTCGCCATGGAACGGCGGCTGGGGGAATTGAGCCGGCTGATCAACGGCGGCAGCGATTCGACCGAGCTGATCGAAGAAATGCTGTTCCTCACGGAGCAGTTCGAGCGCCGCGGGGGGCTCACCTGCCGCAGCCGCGCGCGCGCCACGCTCATCGGGCTGGGCTTTCCGCAGGAACGGCACGATCTGCGCTGCGATCAGCTCAGCGGCGGTCAGCGTTCCAAGCTGAGTCTGGGGAAGCTGCTGCTGTCCGAGCCGGATCTGATCCTGTTGGATGAGCCGACCAACCACCTCGACATCGATTCGGTCGAGTGGCTTGAAAATTTCCTGCGCGATTATAAGGGCGCGGCGCTGATCATTTCGCACGACCGTTATTTCCTTGACCGCGTGACCACCCGCACGCTGGAGATCGATCACAAAAAAATCACCCCCTACAAGGGCGGCTACACCGAATATCTCAAACAAAAGGAGCGCGACCGCGTCATCGCGCAGCGGCATTACGACAACACGATGGAGGAAGTCCGCCGCATTGAGAAGATCATTGAACAGCAAAAGCAGTGGAACCGCGAGCGCAACATCCGCACGGCCGAGAGCAAGCAGAAATCCATCGACCGCCTGCTCGACGGGCTGGAAAAGCCCGACGCGCCGGAAAAAACGCTGCGCTTTCATTTTGAAACCGCGGTGGAGACCGGCAACGACGTGCTGATCTGTCAGGATCTGACCAAGGGCTTCGGCGGCAAGCCGCTGTTCAGCGGCGTCGACCTGCTGCTCAAAAAAGGCGACCGCGCGTTTCTGCTCGGCCCGAACGGCTGCGGCAAAACGACGCTGCTGCGCGTGCTCATCGGGCAGTATCAGCCCGATTGCGGCGTGCGCAAATTCGGCGAAAACGTGCGCGTGGGCTATTTTGACCAGAGTCTGGAGGGCCTGCACGACGAAAAGACCGTGCTGGATGAGGTGTGGGATTCTTACCGGCGCCTGAGCCAGACCCAGGTGCGCAGCGCCTTGGCGGCGTTTTTGTTCACGGGCGACGACGTGTTTGCCAGGGTCGGCGACCTCAGCGGCGGCGAAAAGGCGCGCGTCGCGCTGCTCAAGCTCATGCTCGGCGGCTACAATCTGCTGCTGCTCGACGAACCGACCAACCATCTGGACATCACCTCGCGCGAGGCGCTCGAGCAGGCGCTGCTTGATTATGACGGCACCATGCTCATCGTTTCGCACGACCGTTATTTTATCAACAAGATCTCCACCCGCATCCTGCGCCTGAACCCCGGCGGCGTCGAGCCCTTCGGCAACGATTACGACGATTATCTGCGCCGCATGGAGGAACGGAAGCAGGACGCCGTCAGGCAGGAAAAAGCGGCGCCGAAGGTGAACGCCTACAAGCTCAATAAAGAGCGGGAAAGCGAACGCCGCAAGCTGAAAACGCTGCTGCAAAGAACCGAACAGGAGATCAGCGCCTGCGAGGAACGCATCACACAGGCCAACGCAGAATTGCAGGATCCGGCCGTATCGGCCGATTATGAAAAGGTTCTCGCGCTCACCGAAGAGATCTCTCAGCTTGACCGGCGCGTGGAACAACTGATGGAAACCTGGGAAGAATCAACCCAACGGTTGAATGAAATAGAGGAGGCATTATCGTGAAAGAGCACATTTACCGCGCGCGTTTCATCGAATTCCCCGAACCGCTGGAAAACGGCGTTGCCCTGTACCGCAAGGAGATCGAGTGCAGCGACGTTCGTTCGGCGGTCTGGTCCGTGTCGGCCTACGGCGCCTACAAGCCGTTCCTCAACGGCGAAGAGGTCGGCCGCTGGGTCATGGCGCCGGGCTGGACGAGCTACAGCAACCGCATCCAGTTCCAGAATTATGATGTCGCATTGAAGCCCGGCAAAAACGTGCTGGAGATCTCCGTCGGCCTCGGCTGGACGAAGTTCAACAGCTTTCAGGCCAACGGTTCCAGCGCCCTGCCGGTGATCGCTTCGCTGGCCATCACCAAAACGGACGGCTCGGTCGAGTACGTCCGGACTGACGAATCGTGGCTGGTTTCCGAAAGCCCGATCCGTTTCAGTACCATTTATGACGGCGAGATCTACGACGCGAACTTTACGCCCTCGTTTGACCGCCACGCCGTCAAATCTTCGCTGGCGGCCAACTATCTGGTGCCGCAGCAGGGCGAAGACGTGGTCACCCACGAGCGCTTCCCCGCGCAAAAGCTCATCACCACGCCGCTGGGCGAAACCGTGATCGATTTCGGTCAGGAAGTGACGGGTTATGTGGAATTCCATATCTGCGGCAAACCGGGCGACGAATGCTGCATCAAGCACGCCGAGGTGCTCGACGCCGCCGGCAATTTCTACACCGAAAACCTGCGTTCCGCCAAGCAGGAAATGCGCTTCATCTGTGACGGCAAGCCCCATACCCACAAGCCGACGCATACCTTCTACGGCTTCCGCTTCATCCGGCTGGAAAACTGGCCGGAGGAAGTCAGACTTGAAAACTTCACCGCCGTGGTGGTCCATTCCGATCTCAAACGCACCGGCTGGTTCGAGTGCTCCGACCCCATGGTCAATCAGCTTTTCAAAAACACGGTCTGGGGGCAGAAGGGCAACTTCCTCGACGTGCCCACCGATTGCCCGCAGCGCGACGAGCGCCTGGGCTGGACGGGCGACGCGCAGGCCTTTGCCCGCACGGCCGCGCTGATCTTCGACGTGGAAAAATTCTTTGACAAATGGCTGGAGGATCTGATCTACGATCAGTACGCCAACGGTCAGGTGCCCAACGTCATTCCCAACACCTTCTCCGATCGCGGCGGCGGCTCGGCCGCGTGGGCGGATTGCGCCACCATCATTCCGTGGCAGATGTATCTGGCTTACGGCAGCAAGACGCTGCTGCTGCGTCAGTTCCGCAGCATGAAAAAATGGGTCGATTACATCGACCAGCATTCCACGGACGACCTATGGCAGGGCGAATGGCATTTCGGCGACTGGCTCAACCTCGACGACGACAAGACGAAAAACGACGTGCTCGCCACGGCGTTCTTTGCCTATTCGACCCAGCTTCTCATCAACGCCGGTCACGTGCTCGGGCTGGACGTGTCTTATTATGAAGCCCGTCTGCCGCAGATCAAGGCGGCGTTCTGCCGCGCCTATATGGAAAACGGCGTGATGAAGGTCGACGCGCAGACCGGCTGCGTGCTCTGCCTCGCGTTTGAGCTCTGCCCCGAAGAGGATCGCCCGAAGGTCGCCGCCCAGCTCAACCGGCTGGTGAGCGAATGCGGCCATCTCAAAACCGGCTTTGTCGGCACGCCTTACCTCAACCACGTTCTGTGCCGTTACGGCTACAGTGAAACCGCCTACACCATCCTGCTGCGCCGCGAATACCCCGGCTGGCTCTACCCGATCACGCAGGGCGCGACGACCATCTGGGAGCATTGGGACGGCATCAAGCCCGACGGCACCATGTGGAGCAAGGACATGAACTCGTTCAACCATTACGCCTACGGCGCGGTGTGCGACTGGCTCTTCGGCGGCGTGGCGGGCATCAACCCCGACCCGGCTGCCCCCGGCTACAAGCACATCCTCTTCCGACCCTATGCCGACAAACGCCTTTCCTACGCCAAGGCCGCGCTGGAAAGCCGCCATGGCCGCATCGAAAGCGGCTGGCAGGTCGAGGGCGACAAGATCTGCTACACCTTCGTCGTGCCCGCGGGCTGCACCGCCACGGTCGAAATCGGCGACATGGTGCGGGAGATCGGAGCAGGCGAAACGAAAATTCTGCTGTAATCGACTTTTTTCTTAAAAAGCACTTGCTCTTTTCGCAAAATAGCGTTACAATATTTTGCATTAAAACCGAATATCTTTTCAAAAAGGAGAAAGACACATGAAAAAAAGCCTGATCGGTAAGATCGTTGCCATTGCGGTCGCTCTGGTTCTGGTGGTCGTGCTCGGCTTCACCATGCACGGCGACGGCAAGCAGATCGACTGCGACGCCTGCGAAGGCAGCGGCGTGATCGCGGAATTCAACGAAGAAACCAACCAGTACGAAACCGTCCCCTGTGAGGACTGCGAAGGCAAGGGCACGGTGCAGTCCGGCGCTTATTATTCCACCTTCATGGCGCTGGTGCCGCCGCTCATCGCCATCGGCCTTGCGCTGATCACCAAAGAGGTTTATTCCTCGCTGTTCATCGGCATCCTGGCGGGCGGCCTGTTCGCTTCCGGCTTTTCCGCGCTCGGCACGGTCAATCACATCGTCAGCGACGGTCTGATCGGCGCGGTGGCCGACAACGCCGGCATTTTCGTGTTCCTCGTTCAGCTCGGCATTCTTGTCGCGCTGGTCAACCGCGCGGGCGGTTCGGCGGCGTTCGGCCGCTGGGCGCAAAAGCACATCAAAACGCGCGTGGGCGCGCAGGTGGCCACCTTTGCGCTGGGCGTTCTGATTTTCATTGACGACTATTTCAACTGCCTCACCGTCGGCTCGGTCATGCGTCCGGTCACCGATTCGCACAAGATCAGCCGCGCCAAGCTGGCCTACCTCATCGACGCGACCGCCGCGCCCATCTGCATGATCGCTCCCATCTCCTCCTGGGCGGCCGCCGTGGCCTCCTACGCGGATGAAGGGCAGGGCATCGCGCTGTTCGTGCGCGCCATTCCCTACAACTTCTATTCGCTGCTCACCCTCGCGTTTGTTCTGGCCATGAGCATCATGAAGGTCAACTACGGCCCGATGAAGCGCTTTGAAGCCAACGCGCTCAAGGGCGATCTCTTCACCGTTGCGGCCGATGCGAATCAGGCCAAGGACGCTGAAGAAGGCAACCCGAAGGGCAAGGTCATTGACCTGCTGCTGCCCATCGTCGTGCTCATCGGCGTGTGCGTGTTCGCGCTTGTTTATAACGGCGGCATCCTCAGCGGCGCCAGCTTTGTTCAGGCGTTCTCCGACACCGACGCGACCGTCGGCCTGCCGTGGGGCGGTCTGATCGCGCTGGTCTTCGCCATCATCTTCCTCATTGCGCGCCGCGTGGTCAGCGTGAAGGAAGCGATGGAAGCCATCCCCAAGGGCTTTGTGGCCATGGTTCCCGCCATTCTGATCCTCACCTTTGCGACCGCTCTGAAGAACATGACCGGTCTGCTCGGCGCGAAGTATTACGTGGCCGGCCTGATGGAAGGCGCCGCTTCCGGCCTTGCCTCCTTCCTGCCCGCCATCATCTTCCTGGTGGCCTGCGGTCTGTCCTTTGCCACCGGCACCTCCTGGGGCACCTTCGGCATCCTTATCCCGATCGTGACCAGCATCTTCAATCCGTCTTCGGAACTGTACATCATCGGCATGTCCGCCTGCCTGGCGGGCGCCGTGTGCGGCGACCACTGCTCGCCCATTTCCGACACCACCATCATGTCCTCGGCCGGTGCGCAGTGTGACCATGTCAGCCACGTGTCCACCCAGCTGCCCTATGCGCTCACCGTCGCGGGCATCTCCTTCGTGGGCTACCTGCTCGTTGCCATCCCGGCACTGCAGCACTGGTACGTCGTTACCCCCGTCATGGTGGTCGTGACCGTCGGCGTTCTGGCCGTGATCAAAGCCGTCACCGGCAAGAGTCAAAAGGCGTAATCAAACCTAAGTAACCGCTGATTCAATCGGGGTATGCAGATTGGCGAGAAGATTTTTCGTCAGATGAAGCAAAAAACGCAGGCAATGCTGGTTGCATTAACGAGTATTTTTGTGAAATATGGCGAAAAATACTCCGTCAAGATGCGTGCCTGCGATTGAATCAGTGGTTACCTAATGATCGGCCCCGTTTGTCAGATTGGCAAACGGGGCCTTTTCATTTGCTCCGTGATCTCTTCCCGCAAAAACAGCAGCGCGGTCAGGTTGGGCAGCGCCATGAGCGCGTTGCATACGTCCGCCAGCGCCCAGACGGCTTCGGCTTTGACGCACGCGCCCAGCACGACGCACGCCAGAAACGAGAGCCGGTAGGGGAGCGTGCTCCGCCTGCCGAAGCAATACACCGCGCCCTTTTCGCCGTAGCACGCCCAGCCGGCGAGCGTGGCGAACGCGAACACGGCGAGCGTCACGCTGACGAACGTCCCGCCGAATCGCCCGAACACAGCGGAAAACGCCAGCACGGTCATCTCGGTCGGCGTTTTGGCTGCCTGCGCCGCGCCGGAACATAAAAACACCAGCGCTGTGACCGCGCCCAGAAGCACCGTGTCGAGAAACACCTCGACGCTGCCCCAGAGCCCCTGCTGAAACGGCGAAGCCGCTTCGGCCGCGGCGTGGATGAGCGGCGCGGAGCCGAGTCCCGCCTCGTTGGAAAACACGCCCCGCGCCACGCCGACGCGGATCGCCTGCGCCAAGGTGAAGCCCGTCAGCCCCGCCCCAGCGCTGCGCAGGGTAAACGCCTGCCGCAGGATCAGCCGAAGGCTCGGCAGCACTTCGGCGCGGCATTTGACCAGCACGGCGCAGCAGGCCAGCAAAAACAGGACGCACAGCGGCGGGATCAGCTTTTCCGTCAGCGCGGTGATGCGCTTCGCGCCGCCGAAAATGACCGGCGCCGCCAGCGCGGCAAACACAAGCCCGCAAACGAGCGGCGAAACCGGCCGCTGTTCCCGGATTGCCTGTGCGGCGGCGTTGACCTGCGCCATGCAGCCCATGCCCAGTGAAACCGCCACACAGCAAAGCGCAAAAAACGAGGCGACCTTACGGCTGCCGAACGCCGCTTCGATGTAGGCCATCGAGCCGCCCGACCACGCGCCGGTTTCGTCTTTTTTGCGGTAGAGGATGCCGAGCGTGTTTTCCGCACAGGCGGTGGCCATACCGAGCAGAGCGGAAAGCACCATCCAGAACACGCTGCCCGCGCCGCCAAGCAGCAGCGCGCTCGCCACGCCCACGATGTTGCCCGTGCCCAGGCACGCCGCCAGCGAGCAGCTCAGCGCCCGGAAAGGCGAGATGCCGCCCTTGTTTGGGCGAAGCATCTGCCCGAACGTCGCGCGCAGCACCGTCAGCGGGCGGCGGAACACGAAACAGCGCGAGCGCAGCGTGAAAAAAGCGCCCGTAAACAGAAACAGCCCCAGAAACAACGGGTTCCACATCAACGCCTGACAGAAGGCCGCCATGAGCCGCATCACCACTTTTTTTAATTATTTTCTGATTGTACTTTACTATTGGCAAAAAAGTGTATTATAATAACTTTGATTATAGTCCTTTATGCCAATGCCAAACCGGAGGAAGCTGCTATGCGCGCAAGAATCTACACCGTTGCGACCGCTCACCTTGATACGTCCTGGAACTGGGACTTTGAAACGACGCTGCGGGAACACATTCCGAAAACGCTCAAGGATAATTTCGCCCTGTTCCGGCGGTTCCCCGAATACCGCTTCAGCTTTGAGGGCAGCTACCGGTATGAGCTGATGGAGGAATACTATCCGGCGGAATTTGAAACGCTCAAGGAACTTGTCGCGCAGGGCAGATGGTTCGTGTCCGGCAGCTGCTACGAAAACGGCGACGTCAACGCGCCCTCGCCCGAGGCGCTGTTTCGCAACATCCTCTACGGCAACGGTTATTTCCGCAAGACCTTCGGCAAGGAAAGCCTTGATATTTATCTGCCTGACTGCTTCGGCTTCGGCTGGGCGCTGCCCAGCGTGGCGGCGCACTGCGGCCTGCGCGGGTTCACCACGCAAAAGCTCATGTGGAGCTCGGCCTACGGCATTCCCTTTGATCTGGGCCGCTGGGTCGGGGTGGACGGCAAATGGATCTATGCCGAGCTCGACGCGGGCGATTACACCCGGGTGTTCAAAAAGCCCGTGCGCGAGATCCCGGTCGTGCGCAAAAAGGTGCGCGACAATCTCAAACGCTATGATCTGCCGTTTTCCGAAATCCTGCACGGTGTGGGCGATTGCGGCGGCGCGCCGAAAACCGATTCGGTGCTGACCGCCTGCATGGACGAGCGCCAGAATCCCTATTGCGAGGAGGACGTCGTCTGCGCCTCCACCGATCAGATCTTCCGCGATATGGACGAAGAGCTCACGCCGGAGCAGCTTGACAAAATGCCGGTGTGGAACAACGAGCTGGTCTTTTCCGATCATGCCGTGGGCGGCTACACCTCCCGCGCGCAGGGCAAGCGCTTCAACCGCCGCTGTGAAATGCTGGCGGACGCGGCCGAGCGTGTCAACGTCGCCGCCATGCTGCTGGGGGCGGAATACCCGCAGACCGCGCTCGACGAAGCGTGGAAGCGCACCATCGCGCATCAGTTCCACGACGACATCACCGGCACCTCTATGAATGTATGCTACAAGCGCAACTGGAATGATTATTGCCTGGCGCTCAACCGCTTTGCCGAAGAATACCGCGCCGGCGCCTCGCACGTGGTGAAGGCGATCGACACCTCGTTCGTGCAGGGCACGGCCGCCGTGGTGTTCAACCCCGTTCAGAACGGTTCCGAGCGGGTGGAAACCGTCAGCGCGGCGCTGACCGGCTGGAAAAAGCCGTTTGCCCGCGTGTTCGACGCACAGGGCCGCGAGGTGCCCGCGCAGGTCAGACGGGACGGCGGCAGGCTCACCGTTTTGTTTTCCGCCCGCGTGCCGTCGGTCGGCTATGCGGTCTACGATATCCGCCCGAGCGATACCGCCTGTTCCGTCAACGGCGCGCTCAAGGCCACCGAGCGGATGCTCGAAAACGAAAACCTGATCGTTCGCTTCAACGCGCAGGGCGATATCTGCTCGATCATCGAAAAAGCCACCGGGCGGGAGGCGCTCAGCGCGCCGATGACGCTCGATCTGTTCGCCTACGACGGCAGCCTGGCCTGGCCGGCGTGGGAGCTGAATTACAAGGAAGTCACGGCCGACCCGGTCTGCCGTGCGGCGCATCCGAAGTTTGTGCTCGAGGATTACGGGCAGGCGCGCGTTTCTCTGAAAATTGTCCGCACCGCGCGCGGCAGCACGTTCACGCAGATCGTGTCGCTCGACGCCGGCGCAAATCGCGTCAACGTTCAAAATGAAGTGGAGTGGCGCAGCCCGCGCACCCTGCTCAAGGCCGCCTTCCCGCTGGCCGCCGCGAACCCGAAGGCCTCCTTCGATCTGGGGCTGGGCGCGATCGAGCGCGGCAACAGCACCCGCCGCCTTTACGAAGTGCCGGCGCAGATGTGGGCGGATATCACGCAGCCGGACGGAGCCTTCGGCGTGAGCGTGTTCAGCGACAGCCGCGTGGGCTGGGATAAGCCGAACGATTCGACCCTGCGCCTGACCTGCGTCCACACGCCCCGCAACCAATACCGCGAAGAGAGCAAAATGAACATGCTCGACCTCGGTCTGAACCGCTTCGGCTATTCCGTTTATCCGCACGGCGGCGATTGGAGCGAGGCGCAGACCCAGCGGCAGGCGAATGAATTCAATCAGCCCATGGCGGTGTTCCTCACCGATTCGCACCCCGGCGCGTGGGGCGAAAGGGCGTCGCTTTTGTCGGTCAGCAACGAGGCCGTTCTGGTGCGCTGCGTCAAAAAAGCGCAGGACAGCGACCGGATCGTGATCCGCGTCAACAACGGAACGCCCCATGCGTGTCAGGACGTTCAGCTTTCCTTTGCCGCCGGTATCGAGGCGGCTGAAGAAACGACGGGCGATGAGCGGCCGCTCGGCGAAGCGGTCGTTGAAAACGGCAAGCTGACGTTCGACCTCTCGCCCTATGCCGTGCGCACCTTCGCCGTTACGCCCAAGGCACTTGCGGCGCAGACCGTTCAGCCGGTCTATGAGCCGGTGGCGCTGCCCTTTGATACCGCTGTCGCCAGCCCGGATGATGACCGCAGCGACGGCATTTTCGACGGGTGCAGCCTGTCCGAACGGCTGCTGCCGGAGCATCTGCTCTGCGGCGGCGTGCCGTTTGAAATCGCCAAAAGCGGCGTGAACGCTGTGCGCTGCGCCGGGCAGACCGTTGCGATCGACCCGGAAGCCGACGGCGTTTATCTGCTGGCCGCGTCGGCCGGCGGCGACAAGCGCGCTTATTTTACGGTCGGTGACAGCGATATGGCCCTGAACGTCTTGTCCGCCCGCGAAGCCGTCGGCGCGTGGGATCTTTACGCGCTGGGCGAAACGGGTTACATCAAAAAGGAGACCGTCGGGCTGGTCATGACGCACCTGCACAAAACCGGCGGCGACGTTTACGGCGCGACCGCCTGCTTCTTCCGATATTATCTGCCCGCAAAGGGCGCGGCGCAGATCACGCTGCCGCATGACCGCGACGTGATCATTCTGGCGGCGACCGCCGTGAAAGGCCGGGTCGATTGCCGGACGGCAGGCGAGCTGTACGACTCCCTTGAAAAACGCCCGTTCGACTTTGTCTATGACGAGCGGGAGGAAGCCTACGCGCACCTCAACCGTTTTGAGCGTTCGCTGGGCGAGTTCCGCTTCCAAAAAGAGTTCAAGCTCAACCGCATCGATTTTGATTTCCATCTGGATCGCTACAAAAAAGCGGGCGAGAGAAAATAAAATATTTTATTTTGTTTAATGCTTCTGTGTTATTTACTTGTTGTTTGATTCGTGTTACCATGGGTCAAATCAAAAGGCAGAAAGGATGAGAACCTATGGAAAAGTATTTCGCTCCCGAAATTGAATGCGCGTCGCGGGATCAGATCCGCGCGTGGCAGGATGAGCGCCTGGTCAAAACCGTGCATCACGTTTACGACAACGTGCCGTATTACCGCGATCTGCTCAAAGAAAAAGGGCTGGAGCCCGGCGATATCAAGGGCGTTGACGATCTGCACAAGCTGCCGTTCCTGACCAAGGACGATCTGCGCGAAGCGTATCCGACGGGGCTGCTCGCCGTGCCGATGCGCGACGCCGTGCGCATCCATTCCACCAGCGGCACCACCGGCAAGCGCGTGGTGGCGTTCTACACCCAGCACGACATCGACCTGTGGGATGAGTGCTGCGCCCGTGCGCTCACGGCGGCCGGCTGCACCAAGGATGACGTGGTGCAGGTCAGCTACGGCTACGGTCTGTTCACCGGCGGCGCCGGACTCAACGGCGGCTCGCACAAGATCGGTTCGCTCACGCTGCCCATGTCCTCGGGCAGCACCGACCGTCAGATCCAGTTCATGTGCGATCTGGGCGCGACCGTTCTGTGCTGCACGCCCTCTTACGCCGCCTATCTGGCCGAAAGCATCCACGAGCGCGGCGTGCGCGATCAGATCAAGCTCAAGGCGGGCATCTTCGGCGCTGAGGCGTGGACGCAGGAAATGCGCCGCGACATCGAAAGCAAGCTGGGCATCAAGGCTTACGACATTTACGGCCTGACCGAAATTTCTGGCCCCGGCGTTTCCTATGAATGCTCCAATCAGACCGGCATGCACATCAACGAGGATCACTTCATCGCCGAGATCATCAACCCCAAAACCGGCGAGGTGCTGCCCGACGGCGAAAAGGGCGAACTGGTGTTCACCAGCATCACCAAAGAAGCGTTCCCGCTGCTGCGCTACCGCACCAAGGATATCTGCGTGATCAACAGTGAACCCTGCCCCTGCGGCCGCACGTTCCGCAAAATGTCCAAGCCGATGGGCCGCAGCGACGATATGCTCATCGTCAAGGGCGTCAACGTCTTCCCGTCCCAGATCGAGGCGGTGCTCATCAACAAGGGCTATCCCGCCAATTATCAGATCATCGTCAGCCGCGAGCGCAACAGCGACGTGCTCGAGGTCAACGTGGAAATGACGCCGGAAATGTTCTCCGATTCGCTCAGCGCCATCTCCGTGAAGGAAAAAGAGCTGGTCGAAGCCATGAAGGCCATGATCGGCATTTACGCAAAAGTCCGCCTGGTTGCGCCCAAGACCATTCAGCGCAGCGAAGGCAAAGCCGTCCGTGTCATTGACAAACGCAACCTGTATTAAAAAGGAGGCCCTCTTATGACCGTGAAACAAATTTCGGCCTTTGTCGAAAATACCCCCGGCTCGCTTGAAAAATTCACCGAGGTGCTCAACCGCAATCAGATCGATATGCGCGCGCTTTCTCTGGCGGAAACCGAAAGCTTCGGCATCGTGCGCGTCATTGTCAACGATTCCTACAAAGCCGCCTGTGTGCTCAAGGACGAGGGCTACGTCTTCTCCATCACGCCCGTGCTGGCCGTGGAGCTGCCCGACACCCCGGGCTCGCTCTATAAAATTCTCTGCACCCTGCGCGAAGCGGAGATCAACGTGGAATATATCTACGCCTTCACCGCGCGCAAAAAGAACGCCGCCTACATGATCTTCCGCGTTGCCGATAACGACAAGGCGATCGACGCGCTGAGTGACCACGGCATCCGTCTGCTCTCGCAGGAAGAGCTGGAGGCTATGTAAGCGGTATCCGACCGCATTGACTAAAACTGAGTAAGTGAGGCGTCCCAACCATGGCAAAGCATATCGTGATCGCATCCGGCAAGGGCGGCGTGGGCAAATCCTCGGTTTCGGCGGGGCTTGCTCTGGCGCTGCGGCACAGCGGCTATCGGGTCCTATTGGTGGATTGCGATATCGGTCTGCGCAGTCTTGATCTGATTCTGGGCGCGGGCGCCGAACTGCTGTTCCACTGGGGCGACGTGATCCAGAAGCGCTGCACGCCCGAACAGGCGATCACCGCGGTGGCGGGCGATCTGTCCCTGCTCAGCGCGCCGACCGATTTTGACCCGGCTTACACGCCGGAAGCCATGGAAAAACTGGCGCTGACTTACGACGCTTCGTTCGATTACATCCTGTTCGATTCTCCGGCGGGCGTCGGCTTCGGGCTGGAGCTTGCCGCTGCGGCGGCCGATCTGGCGCTGATTGTCGCCACACCCGACGAGGTCTGCGTGCGCAGCGGTCAGGTCGCGGCGGATCGGCTGGCCCAACTGGGCGTGGCTGAAAGCCGCCTGATCATCAACCGCTTCGATTCCAAAGCGGTCGCCAAAAGCAAGCTGCTGAACATCGACGAGGTGATCGACTGCACGCACCTGCGCCTGCTCGGCGTTGTGCCGGCGGATCCGGCCGTGACGTTCGGCATGAGCCGGGGGCAGGCCGTGGCGGAAAAAAGCAAGGCCATGAAGGCGTTTGCCCGCATCGCCGGCCGGCTCAACGGCAAGCGCATCCTGTTGGAGATTGATTGACCGCTTTTCAATAATTTTTGAAAAATCTTTGACTTATAGGAAATTATTTGCTAATATATTATTTAGCGAAATCTTTTTTGGCACAAAGGCGGACCGTTTACCGCGCGCAACACAAATTCGACTGACAGCGGAAAGGGGAATCTTATGAACATTGCTTTAATCGCACACGACGCAAAAAAAGAGCTGATGACTCAGTTCTGCATCGCTTATTGCGGCATTCTCAGCCGCCATTCGCTTTGCGCCACGGGCACGACCGGCAAAATGGTCAGCGAAGCGACCGGCTTGCAGATTCAAAGCTTCCTCGGCGGCTCGCAGGGCGGCGATCAGCAAATCGCCGCGCGCATTGCCTGCAACGAGATCGACCTTCTTCTGCTGTTCCGCGATCCGCTCAATCCCAAGCCGCATGAGCCGAACGAGTCCACGCTCCTTCGCCTGTGCGACGTGCACAACATTCCGGTTGCCACCAACATCGCGACCGCCGAGGCAATCATCCACAGCCTTGAACGCGGCGATCTGGATTGGCGCGATATCGTAAACCCGAAATAATTTATCTGCATTTTTGGGGCGGACAACTTCTGTCCGCCTCTCTGTTTATTGAGAGGAACCTGATTTATGGCACTGGTAACCAAAGCGATCAAAGGCACGCAGGATCTGCTGCCGTGCGACAGCCACAAAAACCGCTACGTGGAGCAGACCATGCTCAGCATCGCCGAAAAATTCGGCTTCAAAGAGATCCGCACGCCGGTTTTTGAGCACACCGAGCTGTTCAGCCGCGGCGTGGGCGACACCACCGACGTGGTGCAGAAAGAAATGTACACCTTCGACGATAAGGGCGGGCGTTCCATCACGCTGAGGCCGGAGGGCACGGCGGGCGCGATGCGCGCGTTTCTGGAGCACGGCCTGTTCAACGAGCCGCTGCCGCAAAAGGTCAGCTATCTGACCTCGTGCTATCGCTATGAAAAGCCGCAGGCCGGCCGCCTGCGTGAATTTCACCAGTTCGGCGTGGAATGCTTCGGCACCGCTGCGCCCGCGGCGGATGCGGAGCTGATCAGTCTGGCGCACCAGATCTTCAGCTTTCTGGGCGTAGAGGGGCTGACGCTGGAGCTCAACTCCATCGGCTGCCCGACCTGCCGCAAAAACTACCACAAGGCGCTGCGGGAATACTTTGAAAGCCGGAAGGCACAGCTTTGCCCCACCTGCCTCGACCGGCTTGAGCGCAACCCCATGCGCATTCTCGACTGCAAAAACCCCGAATGTCAGGAAATTGCCAAAAACGCACCGAAGGTGCTTGATTATATCTGCGACGACTGCGCCGCGCATTTTGCCGCGGTCAAGAGCCATCTTGACGCCATGAACATTCCCTACGTCGTCAACCCGACCATCGTGCGCGGGCTTGATTATTACACCCGCACGGTGTTTGAGTTCGTTTCCACGCAGATCGGCGCGCAGGGCACGGTCTGCGGCGGCGGCCGGTATGACGGCCTGGCGGAAGAGCTCGGCGGCAGCGCAACGCCGTCGCTTGGATTTGCGCTGGGCATCGAGCGGCTGATGCTGCTGCTTGCGGCGCAGAACACGCCCCTGCCCGAAGAAGAACGAGCCGACCTGTTCTTTGTCACCATGGGGGACGCCGCCAACTGCAAGGCGGCGCAGCTTGCTTATTCCATGCGCGAAAACGGTCTGGCCGTTCAGTATGATATCCTCGGCCGCTCGGTCAAGGCGCAGATGAAATACGCCAACAAGACAGGCGCGCGCAACACCGTCGTCATCGGCGACAGCGAGCTGGAAAGCGGCGAGGTGACCGTGAAGAACATGGACGGCGGCGACGGCGCTCAATTGCCGCTGGACGGCTTTGAGGACGCGTTTGAACAATATCTGATCCAAGCGGAGCTCGGCCGGCTCGCCGACGAAGAAATCAGCTTTTAAGCCAGGTAAAACAAAAGATCGTAACCGAAAGGATGATAGATTATGGATTTTATGACAGGGCTGAAACGGTCCGATTATTGCGGTGATCTTCGCGTGAGCGACGTTGGCCGCGAAGTGACGGTGGCCGGCTGGGTGCAGCGTCAGCGCGACCTCGGCGCGCTGATCTTCATTGATCTGCGCGACCGCACCGGCATTGTGCAGCTGGCTTTTGACGACAGCACCGATCGAGCGATTTTTGACAAGGCGTTTGCCGCGCGCAGCGAATTCGTGCTCATGGCCAAGGGAGTTGTGCGCGAGCGTTCCTCTAAAAACACCGAGATCCCGACGGGCGAGATCGAAATCGAAGTCAACGACCTGCGTGTGCTCTCCAAAAGCGAAACGCCTCCGTTTGACATCGTGCCGAACTGCCAGACTTCCGAACTGACCCGTTTGAAATATCGTTATCTCGATCTGCGCCGCCCCGATCTGCAGGCGAACATTCTGCTGCGCCACAAGATCGCCAAGGTCACGCGCGATTATTTTGATGAGAACGGCTTTGTCGAGATCGAAACGCCCATCCTCATCCGTTCCACCCCCGAAGGCGCGCGCGATTATATCGTGCCCAGCCGCGTGCACAAGGGCAGCTTTTACGCGCTGCCGCAGTCGCCGCAGCTTTACAAGCAGCTTTCCATGGTGGCGGGCTTTGACCGCTATATGCAGATCGCCCGCTGCTTCCGCGATGAAGACCTGCGCGCCGACCGTCAGCCCGAATTCACCCAGATCGACCTGGAAATGTCCTTCGTCGAAATGGATGACGTTCTCGCCATCGGCGAGGGCTACGTCAAGCGCCTGTTCAAAGAGGTGCTCGGCGTCGACGTGGCGTTGCCCATCCCGCGCCTGACGTATCAGGAGGCGATGGAGCGCTACGGCTCCGACAAGCCCGACACCCGCTACGCGATGGAGCTTTACAACCTGACCGATCTCGTGAAGGATTGTGGCTTCAGCGTGTTCTCCGGCGCGATCGCCGAGGGCGGCTGCGTGCGCGGCATCACCGCCAAGGGCGCGGTGTCCGTGCTGACCCGCAAGGAGATCGACAAGCTGACCGATTTTGTCAAGGGCAGCGGCGCCAAGGGTCTGGCGTGGATCCGTCTGAATGAGGACGGCAGCATGGCTTCCTCCTTCGCCAAATTCATGACCGAAGATGAAATGAGCGCCATTCTCGCCAGAGCGGGCGCCGAAAAGGGCGACGTGGTGCTGATCATTGCCGACAAGAAGAACTCGCTGGTGCTTTCCACCCTCGGTCTGCTGCGCGGCGAGGTCGCCAGAAAACTCGACGTCATTCCCAAAGACAAATACAACTTCCTGTGGATCGTGGAATTCCCGTTCTTCGATTGGGATGAGGAACTCGGCCAGTTTGTCGCCATGCACCATCCCTTCACCGCGCCGCTGGATGAATGCATTCCGTATCTTGAAAGCGATAAAGCGCGGGTGCGCGCGAAGGCTTACGACCTGGTGCTCAACGGCATCGAGCTGTCGTCCGGCTCCATCCGCATCACCAACCCCGAGCTGCAGGGCAAGATCTTTGAGCTGCTTGGTCTGACCGACGAACAGGCGCATGAAAAATTCGGCTATCTGCTCGACGCGTTCCGCTTCGGCGCGCCGCCTCACGGCGGCATGGGCATCGGGCTTGACCGCCTGATCATGCAGATGCTCGGCTGCGACAGCCTGCGCGACGTGATCGCCTTCCCGAAGGTGCAGAACGCGACCGAACCGATGACGGAGTGCCCCGCGCCGGTGGATGACGTTCAGCTCACCGATCTGGGCATCGGCGTGATCGCGCCCAAAGAATAACCGTAACGGAGGAAACACCGTGGGCATTTTTCAAAAGCTAAGCAAAGGCCTTCAAAAGACCCGCATCTCCATGGCGGGCGCCATTGACAACATTCTGTACGGCGTCAACGAGATCACGGACGATCTGTTTGACAATCTGGAGGATATCCTCGTCATGGGCGACGTCGGCGTGCCGACCGCCGCCGAAATCGTCGACCGCCTGCGTGCCAAGGTCGCCAGCGACAATCTGCGCAACGGCGAGCAGGTGCGCAAGGCGATCAAGCAGATCGTCGCCGAAATGCTCGACGGCGGCGAACAGCTCGAGATGATCACCATTCCCTCCATCATTCTCGTCATCGGCGTCAACGGCGTGGGCAAAACCACGACCATCGGCAAAATGGCCAATATGTTCCGCGAACAGGGCAAAAAGGTCATTCTGGGCGCGGCGGATACGTTCCGCGCCGCGGCGATCGACCAGCTTGAGATCTGGGCGGATCGTGCCGGTGTGGATATCATCAAGCAAAAAGAGGGCGCCGATCCGGCCGCCGTGGTGTTTGACACCATCAACGCCGGCAAGGCGCGCGACGCGGATATCATCATCATCGACACCGCCGGCCGCCTGCACAACAAGCGCAACCTGATGGATGAGCTGGCCAAGATCTACCGCGTCATCGACCGCGAGCTGCCTTATTCCGACCGTGAGAGCCTGCTGGTGCTCGACGCCACCACGGGGCAGAACGCCGTGAATCAGGCCAGAGAATTCAAAAACGTGGCCGAGATCACCGGCATCGTGCTCACCAAGCTTGACGGCACGGCGCGCGGCGGCGTGGTGCTGGCCATCAAGCACGATCTGAATGTGCCGGTCAAATTCGTCGGCGTGGGCGAGGGGATGGACGACCTGCAGCCCTTCAACCCGGCGGCGTTTGCCGAGGGGCTGTTTGACGTGACCCCTGACGAAGACGAAGAACCGGAAGAGAACAAGGAAGAAACCGAGTAAGATGGATTATATCATTGCCACTCATAATATGAAAAAGCGCAACGAGCTGGCTCGCATTTTAGAGCCGCTCGGGCTGCGCGTGTTCACCGCCGATCAGCTTGGGCTGACGCTCACCGACGTGGAAGAAACCGGCGAAACCTTCGCCGAAAACGCGCGGCTGAAAAGCCGCAGCGGCTGTGCGGAAAGCGGTCTGCCCTGCATTGCCGACGATTCCGGCTTGCAGGTCGATGCGCTGGGCGGCGCGCCCGGCGTTTATTCGGCGCGCTTTGCCGGGGAACACGGCAATGACGCGAAGAATAACGAGCTGCTGCTTCAAAAGCTGGCCGACGTGCCGGAGGACAAGCGCACGGCGCGCTTTGTCAGCACCGTTTGCTGCACCTACCCCAACGGCGAAGAGATCCTTGTCACCGGCGTGTGCGAGGGCAGGATTGGCTATGCGCCGAAGGGCGAGGGTGGCTTCGGCTACGACCCGCTGTTCATGGTCGGCGGCAAAAGCTTTGCCGAAATGACGGCGGAAGAAAAAGACAAAATCAGCCACCGGGGCAACGCGCTGCGCGCCTTGGCCCGGGAGCTGGCCGAAAGGAACAAAAACCATGACCAGTAAAGAACGAGCCGCGCTGCGCGGGCAGGCCAACGGATTGGACGCCCTGTTTCAGGTGGGCAAGGGCGGCGTGACCGAAGCCGTCATCGCCCAGACCGACGACGCGCTGCGTGCCAAAGAACTGATCAAAGTGAAGGTGCTCACCGAAACCTGCCCCGACACTACGCGGGAAGCGGCCGACAAGCTCGCCGCCGCCACGGGGGCTGACGTGGTGCAGGTCATCGGCGGCGTGGTGGTGCTTTACCGCTACAGTGAAGAGCTCCACACCGAAAAGAAAGAAGAAAAAAAGCGCCCCGCCACCAAACAGCAGGCGCGCAAAATGGGCTACAAGGTCAGGCCCGTTCGGAAATTCCGCAGGGATCAGGAAAGATGAAACGAATCGGCGTTTTCGGCGGCACGTTCAATCCGCCGCATATCGGACACAGCAGGCTTGTCGAGCATATCCGTCAGACGGTTTTGCTCGACAGGCTTCTTGTCATTCCGACCTTTTTGCCCCCGCATAAAATCTCGCACGATCTGGCCAGCGGTGAAGACCGGCTGGCCATGTGCCGCCTGGCGTTCCCGAGCTGGTGCGAGGTGAGCGATTATGAGATCCGCCGCGGCGGCAAAAGCTACACCTTTGACACGCTCACGACGCTCAAGGCCGAATATCCGCAGGATGAACTGATCCTGCTCATGGGGTCTGACATGATGCAGACCTTCGATCAGTGGTACCGCTGTGAGGATATCCTCAAGCTCTGCACGGTCTGCGTGACCTCCCGCTACGAGGATACGGCCGACCTTTCCGCCGAAAAAACGCCCGCCGTTTTTCAGCAGTATCCGCTGCTGCGCTCGACGCTGCCGCCGTTCGAGGTCAGCTCCACGCAGGTGCGCGCGCTCATTCATCAGGGGCTGCCCACCGACGGGCTGCTGCTGCCGGCGGTGCGCGCCTATATCGACGAAAGGGGACTGTACCGTGATCGAAACGTATAAAACGCTGCTGCAAAGCCGTTTGTCCGATTACCGCTGTAAGCATTCCTTCTGTGTGGCGCAGGCGGCCGCCGAGCTGGCGGAACGGTACGGTGCCGACCCCGAAAAGGCTTACGTGGCCGGGCTTCTGCACGATATCACCAAGGAAGCCGATGAAGCGGAGCAGTTCGAGCTGTTCCGGCTGGGCGGGGTGGAACTGAGCGAAGCGGAACGGCGCAACCCCAAGCTGTGGCACGCCATGAGCGCGCCGATCTTCCTGAAAGAAAAGCTGAATATCACGGATGAAGAGATTCTGACGGCGATCCGCTATCACACGACCGCGCGGGCGGGCATGAGCCGGATGGAAAAGATTTTGTACATTGCCGATTTTATTTCGGCCGACCGCGTGTATGACGATGTGGCTGTGGTGCGCGAGCTGGCGGAGCAGGGGCTGGAAAAAACCATGCTCTACACGCTGGATTACACCATCCGCGATCTGCTCAAAAAGCGCCGCGCCATCCACCCGGACAGCGTGGCCTGTTACAACGAACTGATCCTGAATATGAGCAGCTCATCCGGAATATAATGATGAAAAACAAAAGGGGAGAGTAGCATGGCATTCCAACCAACCGATATCCGTTCGATCGAGGCTTCCGCCGTGAAGCTCATCAGTGACGACTGGGCGCTGGTGACCGCTTCCGCCGGGGGCAAAACCAACACCATGACCGTCAGCTGGGGCGGTCTGGGCGAGCTTTGGGGGCGCGACGTGGCGTTTTTGTTCATCCGCCCGCAGCGCTATACCCGCGAGCTGCTCGATGAGAGCGACCGGCTTTCCGTCAGCTTTTTCGGCGGCGAACACAAGCAGGAGCTGATGTTCTGCGGTCGCAACAGCGGGCGGGACGTTGACAAATTTGAAGCGACCGGTCTGACCGTGACGGAGCTGGACGGGGTGCCGTGCGTGGCCGAAGCGCAGGTCAACCTCATCTGCAAAAAGCTCGCGGTGCAGACCATTGACCCCGCAGGCTTTCTGGATGAGAGCATTCACGGCGATTACCCCGCGAAGGATTACCACAGAGTCTACGTGGTGCAGATCGTCAGCACCTACGTCAAAGCGTGAAGAAAGAAAATCAGGCAGCGCCTTGCATTTGTTGAGGCGCTGCCTTTTTGATCGCAGCAAAGCGGCCCGAAAATCCGCTGACAACTGACTTCTGACTTCGGCTATCGGCTTCATAAAAAAAGAGGCGTCCTTCTCACGAAGGGCGCCTCCCGTTGGTTTAGCTGAAATTACGCAGCCTGACCGCCGTAGATGGTGAAGTCTTTGTCAAGGAACGTGCCGTTGCTTTCATCAACGAGGGTCCAGGTCTTGTGCAGGTTGAGGACCTTCAGCAGCGGGGATTCAAGACCGACAGAGATCTTAACAATGCCGTACATCTTGACGTTGCCGACTGCGGTGATGCCTTCCAGCGTCGGGTAAACGACGGTGGGATCCATCAGGAAGTCAACCGGGATATCGATGGTGTACTTGTCAGCGCCGCTGGTCACATTCACAGTAACCTTAACGCCGAGACCAGCTTCCACAGCGATATCGATCACAACGATCTTAACGACTTTGACGCTGGCGCCGACGCGAAGAGTCGCTTCAACGCGAGCCTGAGCGTTAAGCTGAGAACCGGTAGCATCTTCGTTGCTGATGGTTCTGACTTTGTTGTTGATGATTTCGATACCCTTCTGCTGAGAAGAGGTGAGAACAAGCTCGATGCTGCCGTCGAAGCGGATCACCACAGCAGCGGTGATGCCGACGGTGATGGCCGGGCAGTTCGGGATCGGAATATCCATGGTGAACACCGGGATGACGGAGTCAGCGCCGGAGGTAAGAGCAACCGTGGACATACCGTTCTTCACGCGGGTGAAGAAATCGTGATCGTCTTCACCGGGTTCCATATCTCTCAGAGCCTTTTCGGCCAGAGAAGCGGCATAGGAGCCGGAAACGGTGGTGCGATCGGTGACGTCGTAATCCAGAAGCAGGAAGGCTTCGTTGATCTGCTTTTTGGCAAGATCGCCGTCGAACTTGGTGGTGACGTCAAAGTTGCGGACTTCGTACTTCTTGGTCAGGTTGACGCCCTTGATGTTTCCGCCGACAGAAACGTCAAAACCGTCGTCTTTCACAGCAAAGCTGACCTTGACGGGGCCAAGGTTGAAGCTGCCCTTGATTTTCTCAAGGAGAGACTGACCGTTGAGGGTGACGTTGGCTTTCTCGGTGTCGGCAAACGGCTTAACGTTCGCTTCATAGTGGAGATAGCCGATGTCATCCTGAGCGATGACGCTGCCGTCAGTAGCCATAAGGCCGAGACCGTCAGCGCTGATGCTCATGCTGTTCAGGTTGCCTTCATTGCCCTGCTGGTCAACCACAACATTGTTGTCGGGGTTGATGTTGCTGAATCTGGCTTCGCGTGCCTTGAGGGCAACGGCGAAAGCAGCGTCAGCAGCGGCTTTGTCAATGACGACTTCCTTTGCTTTGCCGAACAGAGATACCTTAACGGTAACAATGCCGGCGTCGACAGCAACCTCGAGTTTATCCTCGGCGGTTGCGGCGTCAGTGATCAGACCGGCGGCAACTGCCAGAGATTCGCCAACGACGAAATTCGTAACAGCAGCATCCGCGTCGTATTCACCGACCAGAACACCTTGATCATAGCAGGCCTGGATCGCATCGCCGTTTTCAGCGGTGACGAGTCCGAATTCCTCTGCTACTTTTGCGTACCACTCTGCCTGGGTGTATGCGTCGGCGGGCTGTACAGCCGGAAGAATGCCCAGGAATGACATGATGAATGCCAAGAGCGCAGCAATGATCTTCTGCATAGAGGATCGCTCCCTTCATAATATTTTGCCATTGGTAAGATGCGCAACCTCACCAATATGCACCATTATTATAATAGATTTCGCGCGCGTTTTCAAGTTGTTTCGGCCTGACCGGAAAAGTTTGGGCACTCTGACGAAATTGTTTCTTAAATTTTATTAAAATAACTAACATTTTTGTTTCAAATCACCAAAAATGAGGCGTGCTACATCAGGCAGGACAGAATCAGCGCCTCCTCCCGGGCCGCGGCGGCGCCGTCGGCTTCGTTCAGCCCCCAGCAGAAGGCGGGGCGGCCGAATTCCGCCTCAAACTGTTCGGCCGCGCCGCAGAACCGGCCGGGTGAAAAGCAAGGCGGCTGCGCGGTCAGTCCGCCCACGGCGCAAAACACCTTTTGCATCAGCTGCGCCGTTTGATGCGGGCTGTCCGGCGCATAGGCGCTCACCGTGTTGTCGCCCCGCCCCAATACCAGCATATGCCGGAAATCGCCGCGGCGGCACGCGCCGAGCAGGGCTCTCGTTTCCGGCTCGCTTTCCGGCACGCTGCCCGCGAACAGGGTTTCATCGTCCTGCGTCAGCCGCCTTCGCTCGGCCCAGTGCGGCTTGAAGTTTTCGGCCAGATTCACCCCGTGCGCGTTGCCTGTCTGCTTTTGCGCCAGCCCGTCGGGGTTGACGCAGGGAAGGATCGTCACGCCCCTGTCCGCCAACAGCGAGCGGATCCGGATATCCGCCAGCGCGGCGTCCTCGGCGTAGCGGCGGCAGAGCTTTTCAAAAAAGTTCAGCAGCAGCCGCGGCGTCAGATCGTCCCGCCCGTCAAAGCCGCCGAGCATCAGCACGGCGTCGGTCGGCTCGCCCAGCCTGAGCGCAAACAGCGCCCGCCCGTTCCAGCTTCGCCCCACGGCGGAAAACCCGGCGAAAGGGAACAGCTCGCGGCAGCGGTAAACGCGGCGGCGCAGCAGGGTGTAATCCATCGGTTCGGTTACGATTTTCATGCAATGACCTCTTTTCTCACGCTTCCTTCTATTTATACGCCGCCGGGCATAAATTTAATCAAACCGACGCAAAATAAATCAGAAATTCTTTTTGAGGTGATGGTCATGTGCGGAATTATCGGCGTCAACGGCTGCATGGCGGCGCCCGTGCTGCTTGACGGATTGAAACGGCTGGAATACCGGGGCTATGATTCGGCGGGTGTGGCTGTGCTGGAATCAGACGGCATCAGAACCGTCAAATGCCGCGGCCGGGTGGACGCGCTCATCGAAAAGCTTGACCGCCTGCCGCCGTTCACAGGCACGCTCGGGATCGGTCACACCCGCTGGGCAACAAAAGGCGAGCCGAGCGACGAAAACGCCCACCCGCACACCTGCGGCCGGTTTTCCGTGGTGCATAACGGCATTCTGGAAAACGACGGCGCGCTGCGGGATAAATATCTGCGCCTGTGCCCGTTTTCGAGCGAGACCGACAGCGAGGTGATCGCGCAGCTTCTCAACCGCCTTTATAACGGCGATCCGCTTCAGACCGTGGCGAAAACGGCCGATCTGCTGGCGGGCTCGTTTGCTCTTGCCGTTTTGTGCGCGGATGCGCCCGACACGCTCTTTTGCGTGCGCCGGTCGAGCCCGCTTCTAGTGGGGCTCGGGGAGGACGGCGGTCTGGCCGCGTCGGATCTGTCGGCGTTTGCCGACCGCATACAGACGCTTTACCGGCTGGCGGACGGTGAGATCGCGGCCGTTCACCGGAACTCGGTCGACTTCTATACGTTTGATTTGTCGCCGGTCGACAAGCAGCCGGAGCCCTTCGACCGGGTGCAGGCGACGGCGGAAAAAGGCGGGTACGAGCACTTCATGCTCAAAGAGATCCACGAAACGCCGTCCGCCGTGCGCCGCACGGTGCAGGCGGCCGGGGCGTTTGATGCGGCGGCGTTTGACAAGCCAAGCCGCATTTTTATCACGGCGTGCGGTTCTGCCTATCACGTGGGCGAAGCGGCCAAATTCGTCTGGGAGGAGCTGCTCGGCGTGCCGGTCGAGGTTGGCATCGCCTCGGAATTCCGCAGCCGCACCCTGCCGCTGCCCGAAGGCTCGTTGGTCGTGACCGTCAGCCAGAGCGGCGAAACGGCCGACACGCTCGCGGCGCTGCGCGAAAGCAAACGGCAGGGTGTGCCGGTGCTGTCGATCGTCAACGTGCCGCACAGCACTATCGCGGCGGAAAGCGATCATGTGTTTTACACCAAAGCGGGCGTTGAAGTGGCGGTCGCCACCACCAAGGCGTATGTGGCGCAGCTCGCGGCGGTCTATGCCATCGGGCTGGCGCTGGCCGAACGGTGGCAGACCGCGCCCGGGCAGCGGATCGAAAGGCTGAAAAAAGAACTCAGCCGCCTGCCTGCCGCCGTCGAGGAGGCGCTGCCATGCGAAAGGCGGATGCGGGAACTGGCCGAAACGCTGCCGGCGGGGGAACCGGTCTTTTTCGTCGGGCGGGGGCAGGGCGCCGCGGCGGCGATGGAGGCTGCGCTCAAGCTCAAGGAGGTCAGCTATCTGCCGGCGCAGAGCGTTCCGGCGGGGGAAATGAAGCACGGCACGATCTCACTCATCCACGCGGGAACGCCGGTGTTCGCTTTCTGCCTGAACGAAGCGCTCAACGCCAGAATGCAGAGCAATATCGACGAGCTGCGGGCAAGGGGAGCGGCGGTGACGGCGGTTTCGCTGACCGACGATATCCGGGCGCAGTCGCTGCTCCGGCTGCCGCAGGTGCCCGAGCTGTTCGCCGTGAGCGTCGCGGTCATCCCGATGCAATTGCTCAGCTATTACGCCGCCCGCCGTCTGGGCTGCGACATCGACAAACCGCGCAATTTAGCCAAATCCGTGACCGTGGAATAGCAACGATACTCCTGAGGGGGCGCTTCGTTAAGAAGCCGTCCCCTCTTTTTTGTTCGGATTATCCAATTTCCCTCTTGACAGCTTTAATACTTCGTGTTACGATGTATAACGCGAGGGGAGGTATAGGATGGATATTCAACTCAAGCGCGGTCTGCTGGACGTCTGCGTGCTGGCCGCGATCAAGAGCGAGGATTCCTACGGCTATCAGATCATCAAGGATATGAAGCCTTATCTGGAGCTTTCCGAATCGACGCTTTACACGATCCTCAAGCGGCTGGAAACGGCGGGTATGCTGACCGTTCACAGCGCCGAACACGGCGGCAGGCTGAGAAAGTATTATCACATCACGGATGCGGGTTTGCGGCGGATCGAAGATTTCAAGCGGGATTGGAAGGAGATCGAGTCCATTTATCGGTTTGTTACAAAGGAGGATCACAGTCATGAATAAACAGGCTTTTCTTGACCGGCTCAGAGACGGGTTATCCGGCTTGCCGCGGGAGGACGTCGAGGAACGGCTGACGTTTTACAGCGAAATGATCGATGACAGAATGGAAGACGGGCTTTCGGAGGAAGAAGCCGTGGCCGAGATAGGCTCCGTCGACGCCATCGCGGCGCAGTTGATTGAGGAAACGCCGCCCGACGAGGATAAGTCTCGGCCGAAGCGTCGTTTGCGGGCGTGGGAGGTCGTTCTGTTGGTGCTGGGTTCGCCCTTGTGGCTTTCCGTTCTGGCGGCGGCGTTTGCCGCCGTTCTCACCGCTTTCCTGACGGTCTGGGTCGTGATCCTTTCGCTGTGGGTGGTTGAGCTCGCGCTGATCGGCGGCTTCCTGATCGGCGCAGCCGCGGGCGTTTTGTTTTTGATGCACGGCGGCGTGCGCAAACTGGTGCTGTTCGGCGCGGGGCTGGTTCTGGCCGGCTTGGCGGTTTTCCTGTTTTTCGGCTGCCGGGCCGCCACCAAAGGCGGCTGCGCTTTGACGAAACGAATCACGCGGTACATCAAATCATGGTTTGCAGAAAGGAGGATGCAGCATGAAGCGGGCAACTAAAATCTGGCTGATCACAGCAGCTTTTCTCATCGTCGTCGGGGGCGCGGTCTTCTGCGCCGCCATGTCGCAGATCCATTGGGATTTTGCCGCCCTTTCCGGGCCGCATTACGAAGCGCGTGAGACCCGCACAATCGTCGTAAACGAAGATTTTCAGAATATTGTGATCCACTGCGAAACAGAAGACGTCTCCTTTCTTCCGACCACGGACGAACAATGCAGCGTTGCGTTTTATGAAGAAGAGGAAAAGCTGCTGAATATCGTGGAGGTGGACGACGAAACACTTTTCATCACGCTGGCCGATATAAGAGAATGGTATGAACACATCACGCTCTTCTCTTCTCATACGCCGCGGGTCACGGTTTATCTGCCGAAGACGTCATACGGCTCTCTTTATGCAGAAGCAGGGAATACGATGCTGCCGAAGGATTTTTCATTTGAGAGCATTGAAATGGGTTCCTACACCGGAAACGTGAACTGCTTTGCCTCTTCTTCCGGACCGATCCGCATTGAAACCGATACGGGTGAGATTTGCTGTAAGAATATCTCGGCCTCGGCGCTCGAACTTGCCGCTTCAACGGGGCGGGTGGACGTTCATTCCGTCGTCTGCGAGGGCGCCGTTCAGGTCAGCGTCAGCACCGGCGAAACGCACCTGAAAGACGTTTCCTGCCAAAGCCTTCTTTCAAAAGGAAGCACGGGCGAGCTGCTTCTGGATCACGTCGTCGCCGCGGAAACGATCACGGTTGAGCGCAGCACGGGCGACGTGGATCTGGATCGGTGCGACGCCGCCGAATTGCTGATCACAACGAACACGGGTGACGTGACCGGTTCCCTGCTTACGCCGAAAGTCTTTGTGGCACAAAGCGATACGGGGCGCATCGACGTGCCCGAGACGACGACCGGCGGCAAATGCAAGATCGTTACCGATACGGGCAATATCAAGTTCACTGTTTCGCAAATCTGAACCAAAAAGGCGCCGCGAAGCTTTGGCTTCACAGCGCCTTTTTCACAGGAGCGGTTTCCGTTAAAGCACGGCGGCGGGTGAGATCTCACTCAACACGGCGGCAACGGCAACGATCAGGCTCATCACCGCCGAAGCGATGCCCAGCGGCAGGATCGTGTCCCGGTTCTTCTTCACATAGTTTCTCATGGCCCTCACTCCTCTTTCCTTTGTGCGTATTTTACCCCGTTTTCATCGCAAAGATTACCACAAAGCGGTGACAAAAGGCTACAGTTCTGTCATTCCATCCGGCGTTGGTTGCAAAACGGTTACAGAAAGCCGTAAAAGCATTTGAAAAGTCGGCCGCCATCTGCTATAATACTGCTGACAACACAGGTTTGGAGAAGAACAATGGCTGAAAAAACAGAGAAAAAAGGGCTCGGGGCAACCTTGATCCAATTCATCAAGTTCGGTCTGGTCGGCGTGTCCAACACGGCGATCTCCTACGGCATCGATCAGCTGTTTTATTACGTGGTGTTCCGCCATTCCGCCATGGAGGAAAAGCTGAAGATCACCATCGTGTCGGCGCTGGCGTTTTTTGTCAGCGTGACCAATTCCTATTTCTGGAACAACCGGTTCGTGTTCAAAAGCGAAAACCGCAAGAGCGTCGGGCAGCATCTTTACGCCTATTTCAAAACCGTGATCTGCTACGCGCTCACCGGGCTGGTGCTGTCGCCCGCCATCAAGATCTGGCTGAGCGACGTGACCCTGCCGGCTTCGCTGGTCAGCCGTCTGCCGTCGTTTCTGGTGGCCGAAGGCGGCAAAATGCCCTACTGGATTTTGAGCATCGTGCCGCTGATCGTGTCCATTCCGCTCAATTTCGTGCTCAACAAATTCTGGGCGTTCCGCAGCCGCGGTCAGAAAAAAGAAATCGAGCAGAATAAATAATTATACAATCTTTTTCATAAAAAGA